>NZ_PQHY01000040.1:0-58213 GCF_003385175.1 Amycolatopsis ruanii | reverse complement strand
CCGGCTACTGACCCGCCTGGCCTTCGGGTTCAAACACGCCGACGCCCTGATCTCCCTCGCACTCCTCGCGCTCGGCGGCTACCGCCCCGAACTACCTGACCGCACCCACACATAGATCAACAGAGCCAGAAAAGGCTCAGCCCTCGACTTCGCGAACCGCTCACTCCCAGGATCGGCAACGACGGCCGCGGCAATGCACCGGATCTCTTCGGACAACGCGCGTACACGCTCGCGATCGCGCAGTTCGGCCGTGACTCCGAGGAGCCTCGCCATCTGCTTCATTCGCCGCGCGGGCTGTCCGAGAGACGCGATTTCACGCACTATCTCCTCGATCAGCTCACTACTCCTGCCTTCACGAGCGACGACGAGGAGCGCGTCGATCCGCTGCGAGAGATCGTCCGCTCGCCGGGCAAGCACCGTGGCGTGGGTGACTACGCCAGCGGCCAGGTGTGCCCTGATCAGGTCGAGCCGAGCTCGCCGTTGCATTGACGAATACTCCACCAATCCGAGAGCATGTTCTGCCAGTTCCAGATCGTCATTGACGAGCGCGGCCTCCGCAATCAGCGCCCAGCCCGCGGACCGCGCAGCACCGTCTTGGAACGAGCGGACCAGCTTCTCGGCCCGCTCGAAATCCCCCATGTCGGCCACTGTGCGCACCCAGTGCAGGGACTGCCGTTCGTCCCGCGGAGGGACACTGCTGCGGGCGACCGTCTCGGCGAGGACGAGGAGCCGCGTGCCGCGCTCGAAGTCCTCGGCACGCAGAGCCGCCGCCGCGACTTCGAGAACACTCTCCGCGTCCGCGGTGGCCGGCGCACAAACACGCACCAGTTCTTCGGCCCGCGCGAGGTCACCACGGACCGCCTTGGCCGCCGCGATCGCCAGTAGTGCTTCCGGATTCCGGCTGGACAACCGCTCCGCGACGCCTTCGGCTTCGGCCAGCAAGCGCGAGGCACGATCGTGATCCGGCAGTACCTGGCTCACCGCTGCGAGCCGCCTGCACAACCGAAGATCGTCCGGTGTGTCACGCGCGAGCGCCACACCGCGCTCACCTTCTTCGCGCGCGACCTCCGTGATGAGCCATTCCACCCAGGCCTCACGAGCGTCCTCGTCCCGGATCGATTGGATCAGCTGCACCGCCCGGTCGCGGTGACCGAGTGTCACCATGTCGCGTACAACGTTTCCGAACCGGTTGGTGTTCGTCCCGAATCCACGGTGCTTCCGGAGCAAGTTCTCCGCTTCGTCCAGCAACTCCTCCGAGCGGACACGTTCACCCACCTTCAGGGCCGCGACCGCTGCGGCACTCAGTGCCTCGTAACGCCAGTCGTTCGTGTCCGAAACGAGCATCTCCTCGGCCAGCCCGAAAAGCGACCGGGCAAGTTCGTGTTCTTCGCTCTCGGCCGCCTGCGCCGCGAGTGCCGCGAGCGCCTGCGCCTTCTCGGTCCGGCTCTCCACCAGATCGACGGTACGGCGGGCCCGGTCGAAGTCACCCGCCATGGCACACGCCTCGGCAAGCGCCCGGATCGGCCTCGCACTGAAGTACTGGTTCAAGCCGCCCGCGATCCGCTCCGCTCGATCCAGCAGATGCGCCGCCCGATCCGGTTGTCCTCCAGCCCGGCAAACGCGATGAGCAGCCAGGACAGCGTCGATCCGGCGCGCCGGATCGGGGATCGCCTCGATCATCGCGAGGGCACGCTCGTACTGACCCACCCTGATCCACCCTGCGGGGATGGTGTGCGGGATCCGGCTGCTGCCCCTGTGCAAGTGCGACCGGTGGACGGCGAGTCGCGTGAGAGCGATCAGATCCGGGTTCTCCGCGGCGAGGAGACAGTCCTGCGTGGCGATGATCTCGGCGAGCGATGCCCCGTCACCACCCGTTCGCGCCAGCATTCGCCGATGCCTGCCCGGGTCGGTAGCACAAGCGATCATCCGCTCGGTGAGCCCGGCTTCGGACAGCATGGCGAAGTATCCCCGGAAGAGATAGTCAGGCGTGTTCTCGGGCCATTGCTGCCGCGCATAGCGGGCCGCCCATTCGTGCAAACGAGAACGATACTCCTCAAGCTTCGGGCCCAGCATCGAACGCGCAGTGGTTTGAAGTCGTTCGTGAGCCAGCAGATACACGTCATGCCCGCCAGAGGAAACACTACCCCGGCGCGTGAAGCTCCGACCGGCGGAAGTGCCGAGATGGTTGTCGATCGCCCATTCGGACACACCGATCAGCTCTGCGAGATCCGGTGTCGACAGTCCGCCCCCCGCTGCCGTCAGGAGCCCGAGCAAGTCCTGTTCTACCCGGGAACCCCGCATCAGGTGCTGGAGGTCGCCTTCCATGACTACCCGTACCGCCTCAGCCTTCGCAGAGGGTTGCAACGGGCGGATGATCTCCGGGGCACGAAGCGGGTGGCGTTCGGCGACGTCCTTGGGCAAAGGAGGGTTCGGACGACTGGAGACGATCACCCGCATTCCGTGACGGGGCTGTTCCGGAAGCAACGCTGCGATGCTGCGTGATTCACGACCCCGGTCCTCGTCGAGTCCGTCGACGACCAACACCAACCGCTCGCCACGCACCTCACACTGCCGCGCCGCTTCGGTCAGCAGCGCCAACAGGTGCGTGTCCCTCGTGAATTCCGTCAAGTGGGAGGCCGGTGGCACCTCCATCATCGCCCACAACTGCTCCAGCACGTTGTCGACGAATGCACGCCGGTCGCTGTGTGGCCCGAAACTTGCCGTCACGAAGAACGACACCACGCGCACTCCCGACGGCGGGTTCAGAACAAAAGTCGACAGCAACGCCGACTTCCCCGACCAAGCCCGAGCACGCAACCACAGGTAGGAGGTCGCGCCATGGACACAGAACTCGGCCAGTTCGTCGAGCTCGCGGTCGCGGTCGTTCAGTTCCTTCGGTGCGATCCGTTCGACCTGCGACCGGTAACCAGTAACAACCGGAGTTCCCGAGTGCACGTACACTCCGCCGTGCACCGAACCTGCCTGAACCACCGGCCCATGGAATTCGCCCGCAGCCGCGTTCTGCTCCATCCGCCTATGATCCCGCACAACCCGCCTGTCCAGGCCGGAATCGCTCGAGGCACACCCGTTCAGCGCACCGCGTAGACGTCCAGCACCACCGCGTCCGGGCGGCGCAGCGCCGAGCTCACCGCCACCACGTGGTTCAGCCACGCGTAGTCCGGCGAGTCCTCGGCGGTTTCGAAGGTGATCGCGGTGCGGAAGCGGTACGTGGACGGCTCCGGGGACTGCCCGGCGAGCAACGCGGCCATCACCTCGGGCGGGCCGTGCCGCACGCCGCGGCTGGTGATCGACACCAGCGATCCGTCGTCGGCGCGTGCGGTGTAGCGCGCCTCGACGCGGACCCAGCCGTCGCTCTGCAGGATCTGCCAGTCCGCGCCGCCGGGCAGGACGTCCGCGGTCAGTCGCGGGCCCTCGAAGCGGCCGCCGGTGATCGGCACGATCCGGCGGCGGCCGTGGGGCGTGCCGCCGAGGTCGAGCACCTCGTCCAGCGTCACCTCCGCCCTGGCGAGGAACTCCAGCTCCGGCCGCGGTGGCTGCTGCGGGGTCACCATGACCGGGCAAACTATCAGGAATCCTGACCCAGGACAGCCGTCGCGCGGAGGACCACCTCTCGCAGGTAGCGGTGCTCCGGGTCGTCGTCGTACATCGGGTGCCACCACATCGCCTCACGCAGCGGGCCGACCTCGAACGGGCACGGCAGCACCCGCATGCCCAGCTCGGCGGGCACCGCCGCGGCCAGCCGCCGCTGCAGCAGCGCGACCCGGCCGGTGCCGCGCACCAGGCTCGGCACGGTCAGGAACGTCTCGGTCACCACCTGGACGTGCAGCTCGATGCCGAGCATCCGCATCTGCCGCGCGGCGGGCGTCGACGCGGTGGGGCCGTGGTAGGTCACCACCCACGGCATCGCCTCGAGCTGCTCGACGGTCAGCTCCTCGCCGACCTCGGCGTTGTCGCTAGAGACCAGGCAGACCCAGTCGTCGAGGTAAAGCTCGCGGTAGGGCAGGTCGGTGATGAACCCGTGCGGCATCAGCAGCAGGTCGTGGTTGACCAGCGCCTGGGCCGCCTGCTCGACCAGCGACGGGGTGTTCGCGGTGAGGCGCAGGCGCGTGCCGGGCGCCTCCGCGGCGAGCAGCGCGGCGATCTCCGAACCCAGCACCGCCACGCCGTAGTCACTGATCAGCAGCGAGAACTCCCGCGTCGAGGACGCCGGGTCGAAGTCCGGTTCGGCGGCGAAGACCCGTTCCACACCGGTGATCGCGACCCGCACGCGTTCCGTGAGCTGGACTGCCAGCGGCGTGAGCCGGTAGGAGTTGCCGACGCGGATCAGCAGGTCGTCACCGAAGTGGCGGCGCAGCTTGCCCAGGTGCGCGGACACCGCGGGCTGGCTCAGGCCCATGCTGGCGGCCGCCCGCGTCACACTGCGTTCCTGCAGCAGGGCGTGCAGCGCGACCAGCAGGTTCAGGTCCAGGCTCGCCAGGTTCACCAGCGCAGGCTACATCAGCGCGGCTGATACCACGCATCACCGATTTCGTCTTCCCTGATACCGCCGCGGTGCCCGACAGTGGTCTTCGTCGCTCGAGGAGGAACCGACGTGATCCACGACCGCACCGATCCCGAAGGCGCGATCGCCGCCGCGGCCAAGCGCTGCTCCAACTGGGGCCGCTGGGGAGCCGACGACGTGCTGGGCACCCTGAACTTCCTGGACGAGGCCAAGCGCCGCGAAGGCGCCGCCCTCGTCCGGCAGGGCAAGAGCTTCTCGCTGGCGCAGCGGTTCGAGGCGGACGGCCCGCAGAAGGGCTGGCGCCGCCGCACCAACCCGGTGCACACGATGCTCGACACCGGGCTGGACGCCGAGCGCGGCCAGGGCTTCCCGCACGGTCTCGGTGGCGCGGACGACGTCGTGTTCATGCCGCTGCAGGCTTCGACGCAGTGGGACGGGCTCGGCCACATCTTCGACCACGGCACCGCCTACAACGGCCGCCGCGCGGGTGACGTCGTGACCAGCGAGGGCGACCAGGTCACCGGCATCGAGACCACCGCGGGCCGGATCGCCGGCCGCGGGGTGCTGCTCGACGTCGGGCGCGCGATCGGCACCGACGGCGAACTGCCGGACGGGTTCGCGATCACGGTCGAGCACCTGGAGGCCACGATCGCCGCGCAGGGCGGGACCGCCCGGGTCGGCCGCGGCGACCTGCTGCTGGTGCGGACCGGCCGGCTCACCCGCGCCCGCCGCGAGGGCTGGGGCGACTACGCCGGCGGCGACGCGCCCGGCCTGTCGTTCACCACCGCGGACTGGCTGCACGGCACCGAGATCGCCGGGATCGCCACCGACACCTGGGGGTTCGAGGTGCGGCCCAACGAGTTCGACGTCGCGTTCCAGCCGCTGCACCAGGTCTGCATCCCGCACATCGGCCTGTTCCTCGGCGAGATGTGGGACCTCGACGCGCTGGCCGCCGACTGCGCCGCCGACGGGGTGTACGAGTTCTTCCTCGCCGCCGACCCGATCCCGGTGACCGGCGCGGTCGGCGCCCCGGTCGCGCCCGTCGCCGTCAAGTAGGAGTTCCCATGCCAGCCGTGAACAACGTCCTGGTGGTCGGCAGCGGCCTCGCCGGGACGGCCACCGCGATCGGTCTCGCCGCGCACGGCGTCGCCGTCGACCTGGCCGAGATCAAACCCGACATCGCCGCCATCGGCTCCGGGATCACCTTGCAGGGCAACGCCTTGCGCGAACTGCGCAACCTGGGCGTGTGGGAACGGGTGCGCGCCGAAGGCTTCGGCTTCGACAGCCTCGGCCTGCGTGCCCCCGACCCCGCGGGCACCCTGCTCGTGGAGATCCCGGACGCCCGCACCGGCGGCCCCGACCTGCCCGCCACGATGGGCATGCCGCGCCCGGCGCTGGCGCGGATCCTGCTGGACCGCGCCGCCGAAACCGGGGTGAAGACCCGCTTCGGCGTCACCGTCACCGAGCTGAACCCCGACGGCGACGTGGTGCTCTCCGACGGCTCCACCGGGCGCTACGACCTGGTGGTCGGCGCCGACGGCATCCGCTCGTCGGTCCGCCGGATGCTCGGCATCGAGCTGGAGACCCGCGCCACCGGCATGGGCATCTGGCGCGCGTTCGGCCCGCGCCCGGCGTCGGTCACGCGCACAGACCTGTTCTACGGCGGGCCGTGCTACATCGCCGGCTACTGCCCGACCGGGGAGAACTCGCTCTACGCCTACGTCGTCGAAGACGCCCAGGACCGCTCCGCGCTGACCCCGGACGAGCGGCTCGCCACGATGCGCGAGCTGGCCGCGGCCTACCACGGCCCGTGGGACGAGATCCGCGAGACGCTCACCGATCCGTCCCGGGTCAACTACACCTGGTTCGAAACCCACGTGCTGCCGCCGCCGTGGCACCGCGGGCGCGTCGTGCTCATCGGCGACGCCGCGCACTCCTGCCCGCCCACCCTCGCGCAGGGCGGCGCGCAAGCCCTCGAGGACGCCGCGGTCCTCACCGAACTGCTGCTCGCCGCGGACACGCTCGACGAAAACCTGTGGCGGGCCTTCACCGACCGCCGCTACGAGCGCGCGAAGGCCGTCGTCGACGCGTCCAACCAGCTCGGCCAGTGGCTCCTCGACCACGAACAGGGCGACGTGCCGGGCCTGATGGGCCGCGTCGCCGCACTCGTCACCCAGCCCGCCTGACCCAGGAGGACCCATGACCGACCGACTCATCACCCACCTGCGCCACGTCGACCTGGCCGTGCCGGACCTGGCCCGGCAGCAGGACTTCTTCACCGGCGCCTGGGGCCTGACCACCGAGCACACCGACTCCGGCATCGCGTTCCTGGCCGCCGAGGGATCGCCCGAGCAGTACGTGATCCGGCTGCGCCAGGCCGCCGACAAGCGCATCGACCTGATCTCGTTCGGCGCCGCCACCCCGTCCGATGTGGACACCTTGGCCGCCCGGCTGGCGTCGTCCGGCGTGAAGCTGGTGAGCGAGCCCGGCGCCATCGACACCCCCGGTGGAGGCTACGGGTTCCGGTTCTTCGACAACGAGGGCCGCACCATCGAGATCAGCGCCGACGTGGCCGTGCGCGCGCACCGCAAGATCGAGGAGGGCGAGTCCGTCCCGGTGCGGCTGTCGCACGTGGTGATCAACTCCGCCGACCCGGAGGGCACTCGCGCGTTCTACGAGAAGCACCTCGGGTTCCGGCTCTCGGACATCCTGATGCACCCGCGGATGGGCGAGATGATGTGGTTCATGCGGGTGAACTCGTGGCACCACAGCATGGCGATCGCCCGCTGCCCGCACCCGTCGCTGCACCACGTGTCGTTCGAGATGCGCGGGCTGGACGAGTACATGCGCGGCACCGGGCGGCTGCTGCGCGCCGGGGTGGAGAAGATCTGGGGGCCCGGCCGCCACCTGGCAGGCAACAACACGTTCAGCTACTTCCTCGACCCGCACGGCAACACGATGGAGTACACCACCGAGCTGGAGCTGATCGACGAGGACACCTGGCACCCGCACCTCTACGACTTCAGCGACCCCGAGGTGTCCGACCAGTGGGGCACGGCGAACGCGATGAACGAGTTCGTCGCGCAGAAGTCGTTCAACGATCCGGACAAGGGCCTGTTCGTCGCCCCGCCGGTGTGAGGAGTTCCTGATGCGTTTCGCCACCTACTCACTCGATGGCGTGGTCCGGGCCGGTGTCGTCGCCGGCGACGGCATCCACCCGCTGCCGCCCGAGGTGACGGTGCTCGACCTGGTGCGATCGGGTCTGCCCGCCGCGCTGGAGGCGGGTGCCGCCGCCCTGGGCGAACCGCCGGTGCCGCTGGACCGCGTGCGGCTGCTGCCGCCGCTGGCGCCGCCGACCGTGCGGGACTTCGTCGCGTTCGAGGAGCACGTGGAGGGCGTGGTCGCCAGCGTCTCCGGCGGATCCGGGGTCGTGCCGGAGTGGTACGAGGCGCCCACGTTCTACTTCACCAACCCGTACGCGCTGCTCGGCGCCTTCGACGACGTGCCGGTGCCGCCGGGTTCGCGGCTGTTCGACTTCGAACTGGAGGTCGCGGCCGTGGTGGGGCGGGACGGGTCGTCGCTGACGCCGGAGCAGGTGGAGATCTTCGGGTACACGGTGTTGAACGACTGGTCCGCCCGCGACCTGCAGCGGCGGGAGATGAAGGTGCAGCTCGGCCCGGCGAAGGGCAAGGACTCCGCGACGACGCTCGGGCCGTGGCTGGTGACGGCGGACGAGCTGGAGTCCTATCGCGACGGTGACGGGTTCCTGGAGCTGGACCTGCGGGTGTCGGTGAACGGCGACCTGATCGGGCAGGACCTGTTGTCCAACATGGGCTGGCCGTTCGAGGAGCTGGTCTCCTACGCCTCGCGCGGCACCTGGGTGCGGGCCGGGGACGTGCTCGGGTCCGGGACCTGCGGCAACGGCGGTTGCCTCGCCGAGCTGTGGGGCCGGGGGCGGGACGTGCCGCCGCTGAAGCCGGGGGATGTCGTGGAGATGACCGTCGAGGGCATCGGCACGATCCGGAACACCGTCGTCGCCGGGGTGGACCTGCCTCCGGTGCGGGCGGCGCGCCCCCGCCCGCGGAAGCGCACGCGATGAGGGTCGCCGGCAAGGTCGTCATCGTGACCGGCGCCGGACGGGGACAGGGCGCGGCGGAGGCGCGGCTGCTGGCCGAGGAGGGCGCGCGGGTGATCGGCGTGGACCTCGATCCGTCGCCGGCGGAACCGTTGCCCGGGGTCGAGTACGCGCGGCTGGACGTCACCGACGCCGCGGGCTGGTCCGCGCTGGTGTCCGGGTTGGACCGGGTGGACGGGCTGGTCGCCAACGCCGGGATCACCTGGCGGGCGCGGCTGGGCGAGGTCGATCCGGACGATCTGGCGCGGGTGCACGACGTGAACGTGGGCGGCGTGGTGCGGGCGATCCAGGCGGTGCTGCCGGTGATGCCCGCGGGCGGGTCGATCGTGACGGTCGGCTCGGTGGCCGCGCTGACCGGGCACTACCCCGTCGCGTACACGGCGAGCAAGTGGTCCCTGCGCGGGCTGACCCGGGCGGCGTGCCTGGAGCTGGGCGCGCGCGGGATCCGCGTCAACGCCGTGCACCCGGGCTACATCGAGACGCCGATGACCGCGTCGGCTCCGGCGGCGTTCCGGGAGGCGAACATCGCCGAGACGCCGCTGCGCCGCACCGGAACCGTGGACGAGGTCGCGCCGCTGGTGGTGTTCCTGCTCTCGGACGACGCGTCGTTCATCACGGGCGCGGAAATCCCGGTGGACGCGGGCTGACCGCGCACGGCGGCGTGAAATCGATCAGTGACACACTTCGGAAAGGCTTTTGATGTTCGAGTACTTCCCCGGCAACTACGTCTGGAACCTGGGCGTCGTCGCGACGCTGAACAGCGGCGGGCTCATCGACGAGGTCGACCGCGCCTGCCGTCCGATCAAGGAGGCCGCGCAGCGCGGTGAGGACGCCGGCACCGCCGACTTTCTGACGGCGTGGACCGCGCTCACCGACCAGCTCGTGGAGCAGGCAGAGGAAGCGGAAGCGGCCGGGCACACCCGCACCGCGCGGCAGTTGTACGCGCGGGCCACGAACTACCTGTGCCAGGCCGAGCGGATGCAGAGCGCGTCGGCGCCCGGGCGGCTGGACACCTACCGGCGGGTGCTTGCGTTGCAGGAGAAAGCGTTTGCGCCGGGCGTGTCGCGGGTCGAGATCCCGTACGAGGGCACGACGCTGCCCGCGTACTTCAGCGCGGCGCCGGTCGAGGGCCCCGCGCCGGTGATGATCATGTGGAACGGGCTGGACTCGACCAAGGAGCACATGTACTCCTCCGGGCACTGGGCGGAGCTGGCGGCGCGCGGGATCTCGTGCCTGATGGTGGACTGCCCCGGGTCGGGCGAGGCGTTGCGGCTGCAGGGCCTGACGGCGCGCGTGGACACGGAGGCGTGGGCGGCGGCGTGCGTGGACTACCTGGTGGGCCGGTCCGATGTGGACTCGTCGCGGATCGGCCTGGTCGGCTGGTCGCTGGGTGGTTATTACGCACCCCGCGCCGCGGCGTTCGAGAAGCGGCTCGCGCTGGTGGTGGCGTGGGGCGCGAACCACGACTGGGGGGCCGTGCAGAGGCGCCGCCTGGAGCGCGAGGGCGAGCGGCCGGTGCCACACTACTGGGAGCACGTGCTGTGGGTGTGGGGGCACTCCGACCTGGAGGAGTTCATCCGCTTCGCGGACGCGGTCAACCTGGACGGCGTGGTGGAAAAGATCGACGTCCCGTTCCTCATCTGCCACGGCGAGAACGACCGGCAGATCCCGCTGGCGTACGCCCACCGCTCGTACGAGCAGGCAACGGCCAGCCCACGGCGCGACCTGCGGATCTTCACCCCGGCCGAGGGCGCGACGGAGCACATCGGGCTGGACCACCTGCCGTACGTGAGCAGCTACATCGCCGACTGGGTGGCGGACGTGTTCGAGGGTCGCTGACCGGCATACTCCGGAGGTGACGGACGACGAGTGGCGGCAGCACGTGGAGGGCTGGCGACGCCTCCTGGCCGAACTGGAAGCAGAAGGCTGGCAAGCCACGCTGACCTCCCCGGCGGCCCCGGTCCAGCTCGAAGGCCGCTTGCCCGAGGGCGAGCGGTTCTACTTCCGGGCCCGCCACGCCCACGTGCTCCTCTCCGTCGGCGGCGACGATCCCGCTGATGTCGGCGCTTGGGAAGGCGAGGTTCCGTTCGAGGGCGCCAGCTACCTGGCAGCAGAAGACGGCGCTCCCGTCATCCGGCTACTGCTTGCCCGCTACCGCGCGGACAAACAGTAGCCCCGGCCCGCAGCTGGGCTTCGCGCCCGGCGGGGCGAAGCCCAGTCGTTTCCGGCCCTGCCAGTGCAGGCCTCCGCGGCGTGCGGGCCGTCCGGCCCGATCACCCGCAGGCCACCGACCAGCGCCTGGGCGGTGCCGTGAGTCGCACCTGCCGCACCTCAGCCACCGGGCATCCGGCCGCGAGAGCGGATCACCCATCTCAACCTCGCAGCTGCGCCCGCGCGTCCATCAGCGCGAAGCCCAGCAGGTTCAGCCCCGGCCAGCGCTCCGGATCCCCGGCGCGCGGGTCGTCCGCCGCGGCGCCGATACCCCAGATCGCATCGACCGGGCTGGCCTCCACCAGCACCCGCGGGCCCGTGCCCACCAGGAACCGCCCCAGGTCGGGGTTCTGGCCGAACTTCGCGACCGAACCGGCGACCACGATGTCGTACCGGGACGCCTCCCAGCGGGCCGGATCGAAGCCCGCCACCTGGCGGCCCAGCTCCTTCGCCCGCCCGGGGTGCGGGGCGCGCAGCACCTCCTCGGCCACCGCCGAGTCGCCGAACAGCAGCGCCTTGCGCCACATCATGTAGTGCTCCGCCGTGGCGAACTCGCGCCCGTCCACGGTGAACCGCGCCGGCCACCACTGGCTCAGGCACCCGCGCCCCGCGCTGCCGTCCGGCTCCGGCCGGTGACCCCAGAAGAACAGGTACTCGACTCGCTCACCCCGTCGCACCCGCTCGATCAACTCCGCTCGCACAACCGGCAGTATCGCCGATCAGAAGCCGGAGATCACCGTCTTTCCGACGGTCCGCCCGGTCTCCGTCAGCTCGTGCGCCTGCCGCAGCGTCGAAGCGTTGATCGGCTTCAGCTCGGTCGTCAGCGTGGTCCGGACCGCGCCCGCCTCGACCAGTTCGGCGACGTGCGCGAGCAGGTCGTGCTGGGCGATCAGGTCCCAGCCGTGCAGCGGCCGGGTGAACATGAGCTCCCAGTGGAAGCTGATGCTCTTCCCCTTGAGCGGCAACAACTCCAGCCCCTCCGGCTCGTCGATCGCGGTGATCGCGCCGCCGGGGCGCAGCAGCTCGGCGAACTCCTCGATTCGGCCGGCGGTGTTCGGGGAGAACACGTAGTCCACGCCGTCCGGCGCCACCTCCCGCACGCTCGCGACCAGCTCCCGGTGGTCGGCCACGTGGTGGGCGCCCAGCGAGCGCACCCAGTCCCGCGACTCCGGACGGGACGCGGTCGCCACCACGGTCAGCCCGGTCAGCGCCCGCGCCAGCTGGATCAGGATCGACCCGACCCCGCCCGCGCCGGCGAGGACCAGCAGCGTGCCGGTGCTGTCCGGGCCGGCCCGGAACCGGTCGTGCAGCGTCTCGTACGCGTGATGCTGGTCAGCGGCAGCGCCGCGGCCTGGGCGAACGACAGGCTCCGCGGCTTCGGGCCCACGATGCGCTCGTCGACGACGTGGTACTCGGCGTTCGTGCCCGGCCGGTCGATCGTGCCCGCGTAGTAGACCTCGTCGCCGGGCTGGAAGAGGGTCACCTCGGCGTCGGTCGCGGTCACCACGCCGGCCGCGTCGAAGCCGAGCACCCGCGGCTCGCCGCCCGGGTCGGAGCCGGCGCGCACCTTCGTGTCGACGGGGTTGACCGACACCGCCTCGACGCGCACCAGGAGGTCGTGCGGCCCCGACTCCCGGACCGGCAGCTCGACGTCCTCGAGAGCGGCGGGATCGGTGATGGGGAGGGGCTTGCGGTAGGCCACCGCGCGCATGGTCGTCATGGCGGCGACGGTAGTAGGAAGGTAGTAGTTACCTGCAAGGCGCACAAGTTCCCATCGGATACCATCGCAGCGTGCAGACTTGTGGTCCGAAGGACGTCTACGCCGCCGCGTGCCCGTGCCGGGACATGCTCGACCTGCTGGCGAACAAGTGGAGCGCGCTCGTGCTGGGCGCGCTGGAGGGCGGCCCGCAGCGGTTCGGCGCGTTGCGGGCGCGGCTGCAGGGCATCAGCCCGAAGGTGCTGACCCAGACGCTGCGCAAGCTCGAGTCGCACGCGCTGATCGAGCGCGAGGTGTTCCCAGAAGTGCCGCTGCGGGTGGAGTACCGGCTGACCCAGCTCGGCGCCGACGCGGCCGTCCCGCTGGCCGCGCTGCGCACCTGGGTGGAAGCCAACATCGACCGCTTTCCGCAGCCCGCCTGAGAAACTCGCGCTTGACCTCCAGCTCACTTCAGCTTCTAGCGTCGTCGGCATGACGGATGTGACGGCGACCGCGGTGCGGATACTGCCCAGGACACTCCTGCTCACGCTGCTCGGCGTCAGCACGATGACCATCATGGCCAGCGCCACCATCACGCCCGCCCTGCCGGGCATGGAACACCACTTCGCGGGTACGCCGCACGCCGCGCTGCTGGTCCGGCTCGTCCTCACCCTGCCCGGCCTCGCGATCATGCTCGCCGCGCCGGTGCTCGCCCGGCTGAGCGGCCGGGCCGGGCGGGTCCGGGTGCTCGTGGCCGGCCTCGCTCTCTACATCACCGGTGGCGGGTCGGGCCTGGTGCTCGACTGGCTGCCCGGTCTGCTGGCCGGGCGCGCGGTGCTCGGCGTCGGCATCGCGGCGATCATGGTCACCTCGACCGCCCTGCTCGCCGACCACTACCCCGCCACCGAGCACGGCCGAGTGCTGGGCCTGCAGGGTGCCGCGATGGGGTTCGGCGGTGTCGTCGCCCTGCTGCTCGGCGGGGTCCTGGCCGACCTGAGCTGGCGCGGGCCGTTCGCGGTCTACCTGCTCGCCCTGCCGATGCTCGTGCTCGTCCTCCGGTTCGTGCCCGAGGCGCCGACGACCGCGCCGTCTCCGGACGGTCCACAACGGACACCGCGGCTGTTCGGCCTGTACGCGCTGATGTTCCTCGGCGTCGTCGTCTTCTACACCGTCCCCACGCAGGCCCCGTTCTGGCTGGGTGAGATCACCGGCACCGGCCCGGTCGTGGTGGGCGTGCTGATCGCCGCGATGAACCTGGTCATGACGCTGGTCGGCCTGAACTTCCGGCGGCTGCGCGCCCGCTGGGACTTCCGGGTCCTCGCCGCGGCGATCTTCGCCGCCTACGCGGCCGGCCTGGTCGTCGTCGGCCTCGCCGGCGGGATCTGGATGGCGGCGATCGGCATGCTCATCACCGGCATCGGCATCGGCCTGCAGAACCCGGTGATGAACGGCTGGGTGGTCGCCTCGGTGTCCGCCGTGGCCCGCACCCGCGCGCTCGGGATTCTCACCTCGGCGCTGTTCCTCGGCCAGTTCGCCTCGCCGCTGATCGCGCAACCGGTGGTCGACGGCGTCGGGCTCGGGAACACCTTCGTGCTCGCCGGCGCGCTCGGCCTGGTGATTTCCGTGGTGCTGGTTTTCCGGCGCGGCAGGGCAACCTCGGATTCCCCGGCGGCGTAAGGAGCTTCGTAAGCCCACCGACAGGGAGGAAAGGGCATGCGCGTCAAGGGAATCATCATGGGGGCGGCGACCGGGGCGGTCGGGCTGGAGATGTTCGCGACGCCCGCCGCGTCCGCGTCCGGCCCGGTGGACTGCGACCCGAACCCGGGTTCGACCGGCTCGTGCGGGTGGATCAACGTGGAGCCGGACGTGGTCCACCGCGGCGACGTGGTGGACGTGGAGGCCAGGTGCCTGAACGCGGAGGCCTACCCGGTGTCGGACGTGCTGCTGAACTTCACCCCGACCGCCGAGCCCACCCACTGGTCGGCAACGGTCTCCCGCAAGGCGAGGCCCGGCGAGCACACCGCAACGATCACGTGCCCGGAAAACACCTACACGACAACGTTCTTGGTGGTCCGATAAGGACGGACGCGAGGCCGCCGGACGGTTCCGCCTCACGATCCGGACCGTTCGGCGGATCACCTTAGTGGCTTGTAGCCGACTCCGGCAAGGCTTCCTCGACGAGCACGCTGGTCGTGAAGTGCGCGGGGGATGCTCGACCGCCAATCGGCCGCCGGAACCAGGCCCGGCGGAACGAGTTCGAGCCCCCGGAAGAACTCCGATATCTGCCCGGCCGTCCTCGGGATCACCGTGGCCGAATCCCGCGTGTAACGCCGGACCAGTTCGGCGCGGTCATCGGGACTGGCCGACGCGTCGTCGACCACTCCGTGCGAGATGACGAGGTAGCTGCCCGGCGCCAAGGCCTCAACCCAGTCGTGGACCGGTGACGCGGGCTGGTCGATGAAATGCAGTACCGCGTTCATGAGCAACGCGGTGGGCTCCGCGAGGTTCAGCGGCCCATCCAGCCGCCGGAGCACCTCCGCCGGGCGACGAAGGTCACCGGAAATCACCTGAGCCTTCGCGTAACCGCTGGTCAGGCCGGACAGCGCGTCGACGACGTCCGGGTCGTTGTCGACGTACACGACGCGTGCGCCGGAGGCGAGTTCGTGGACATTGCCCCCAGGCGTCGGGTAGCCGGCGCCGACATCGAGGAACTGACGGATCCCCTGCTCGTGGCAGAACCTGACCGCCCGTTTGAGGAACTCGCGGCTGAGCTGCGCCCACTCCACGATGAAGGGAATCAACGGGTAGACCGTCTCCTCGGCGAATGCCTGTTCCACGTCGCCGTAGTGCCTTCCGCCGAGGTAGAGGCTGTAGAGCCGGGGGGCACTGGGTCTCTGCGCGTCCGAGGTCAAGGTGGGGCTGCTCCTTCGCTCGCCATGATGGCTGCGGCCAAGTGGGCCGTGTCGTTGTGGGTGACCTGCACCCAGCGATGGTGTCGCTCCCGGATCCCGGGGACGAGGGGCTGCCGCTCCCAGCGGGTGATGCCAGTCGGAGTGACCTCGAACCCGGCGTGCACCCGTGCCTCTGGCGGCAACCGGAGAAAGAGATGAGCCGCTGTGGTGACGGTTTCCCCATGCCCGATGACGAGGATCCGCTCTCCCCGATGCCGATCGAGCAGCCGGGTGAGCCCTGCGGTGACGCGGACGAGATAGTCCTTCCACGTCTCCGCTCCCGGCGCGACGGCGATGTCCAGCCCGTCCTCGGGCCCCGCGCGGACCTCGGAGAGCACTTCCCGCCAAGGACGGCCGTCGGCCTCGCCGTAGTCGGGATCGCGCAGGTCGTCGGAGACGGTGAGTGGGAGGCCGAGCCGCGCTGAGACGACTTCCGCGGTCTCCGCGACGCGCCGCACCGAAGTGGCGTACAGCGCGGCGAACGGCTTGACGTCGTGCTCCTGCGCGAGCGCAGCGGCCAGCCGGGCGGCTTGCCACCGGCCCAGCTCGGTCAGTCCGGTACATCCGCGGGGGCCTCCGACGATCCCCTCCCGGCCGCACCGGGACTCCCCATGGCGCGCGATAACCAAACCAGTGCTCTCCATCCTGGCCCTCCCGCCGGATTCCGCAGCCTTGACGAACCGCCCTGCGTGGCGTACGCGCAGGGCAATACCGCTTCGGCCACACCCGGAATGGCAACGGGACGGGCACAATGTGTTCGGCAACGCCGCGTCGTACGGCGCTGCCGAGCAAAACGGTAAATACCGTCCGTCATCCCGTCTAGGCCTGGTTGGGTGGATCAGTTTTCACCACGCCTCACATTTGGTTAACCTCTCGTCCGAGGTTCCGAATCGATCGGCACCTGACCGGACGAAGGTCGGTGAAGAACGTGAACGCCGCTCGGCGACAGCCGGGGACCGCGGAAGGAAACTGGGTACTGGTCGACACCCGGCCCGACGACCCTCAGCGCGACAGGCACCGCGGGCGCAAGGTCGGACTCCTCCTCGCCGTGGGCCAGGCGAGCTACCACGGAGTCGCACCGCGGAACGCACTCGACCACCGCCTCGCCCAGCATCTACTCAGGTACCGGCTGGAGCAGGCCGTGCGTGAGGGGAACCGGGTCGAAGCGGACCGGGTGATCTACGCGGGCCGCGAGTGGAAAGTCCGCGTCCTGCCTATCACTTCACCCATCACCGGAACGGTGGTTGCGGCTGTGGGGTGCTACATCGACGCCGCCACGGACTGGGCAACGGTGCCGCCCCCGCTCGTGGGCAGTTGGGAGTGGCGGATCACCGAAGCGGGAGCCGATCACGAGAACACGATCGCATGGACCGACGAGCTGTTCGAGCTGTACGGCTTGGCGCCACCGGAGGAGGAATCCCAGCCGGGCACGCCGAGGGAGCCCGCGGTTCGTCGGCGCTTTCCACACGGCCGCTGGTGGGACGGCACCTACTTCCTGAACAACCTGGTGATGGACTCGTGGCGCCCCGCGGTGCAGGAGTTCCGGGACCGGCTTCTGCACGACAGCGGCGGTGGTCTGCACCTCTGCAGCTTCAAGGCCCAGCACCGGGTGACCGGTCAACCGGTCGCGCTTCGCCTGGCCGGCCGGGCGGCTGCCGGCATGCCGGGGTGGTTCCACGGCATCGTCACCATGGACGTCGGTGCGCGCAAGAACGCGACCTTTCCGACACCTCGACCACTGGCCCAGGCCTTTCTCGAAGCGTCCCGCGATCCGCTGATCGTCGTGGATCGGATGCTGGAGGAGCTGGACTCCGCGAACTCGCACTTCGACGGGTTGAACCTCGCGGTGCCGACCGACCACCACGTGCGCAAACTGGTACACCCGTTCGACGTACCCGCCCTGACCAAGCTCCTGAGGGAAGCCGGAGCAGCACCGGAACGCCCGGTGGGTCCGCAACGGCTGCGCCTCGCCACGTTGTCCGCGGACGTGTGGCGCGAATTCGAGATCCTGGCCGTCGGCGACGCACCCACCAGCGGAGGCGAGGTTCGTTACGTCGTGTGCCGGATCAGCGAGCCCTCGTGATGGGCTAGACGAGTATTGCGTAATTCGAGGTGGTAGCCGAAGACGGACCAACGGTGTTCAAGATCAAATAGGTCACCCTGGCCGTGGCCCATGCGCTGCAGGGGTTCACCTCGGACGCCCGGTGGCTGCGGTTCCTGCCTACCCGGATACTGGTGTCTTCCGGAGCCCGCCCGGCCAGTCCGGCGACAAACGTCGTCCGCGCAATGCGTTACCACCGATCGAGCAGGTCATGCGCTGGTTGGCGACGGACACCGCCCTGTGGACCGGCAACACCTGGATCGTTGGCTCTACCCCGGTCGAATGCGGACACTCTCTGCCCACCGTGAAGCACAGCTCATCGAGTCGGTCAACGACACACTCAACGGCCAGTTGGCCTGGAACGGCACGGGGAGCCCACCACCGAGGGCGTCGGCGTCCGCATCGCCCAACGTCTCCTGAGCCTGACCGCGGCGATCTGGCACAACCGCACCACCGGCCAACCCGTCACCTGATCCCTAACCGCCTACGACCATGACACAGTTACGCACTACTCGTCCAGGTATCCACGCGAGCCACAGCACCGCGCATCGTGCGCTTGGCCCAGTCGGTGTGCCTGACGTGGTTTCCCGGCTCGGGCAGGCAGTCCGGGAGGTACGTGACCGGGGTGACCAGTGTCATCCCGTCGAAGAACCGCTCGACCTGCGACACGTTGCGCAACACGAACGGAGTGCCGATATCCCGTTCGTACACTTGCGAAAGCGCAATGAAAGGCGCGAGAGCTTCCGAGGGGAGATCTTCACCGCAGCCCAGGGAAAGCGCGAAGCAGCTGCCGGGCGCCAACCGGTCGGTGTACTGCCTCACCACGTCGTAGAGGTCCTCACCGTCGCGAAGTTGCACGAACGACAGAACGCACAACATGCCCAGCCAGACCGGCTCACTGAAATCCAGCTGGGCGCGCACCGCTCTGTCGTCGAAGATCATCTCGGGTTCACGGAGGTCGGCGTGCACCACCGCGGTGTTCGCGTTCCCCGCGAGCAACCGCCGGTACTCCTGCACCGGCGCCTGTTCGTAGTCGACGTAGACGACCCGCGCGTCGGGCTGGCCCGGCTGCGCGACCTCGTGCACGTTGCCCCAACGGGGAAATCCACAGCCCAGTTCGAGGAACTGGCGGACACCCGATTTCAACGCGTACCGCACGGACCGGACGAGGAACTGGCGGTTGAACCGCGCGACGTTCTCCGGGACGTCGCGGTGCTCCGGCGGAAATTCCGCCAGCATCCGGCGAGCCGCTTCCCGGTCGTGCTCGGTGAGGCCGCTACCCCCCAGCTGCACGTCGTAGACACCGCCACAGGTCGCCCGGTCCACAGTGTGGCGAGGACCGTAGACGATCTCGGTCACGTCGCCGTCCGGATCAGTCGCCATCGGCTCCCCCGATCCCCCGTTGGTTGTGGAACATCAACTTGTACCTGTCAAATCGGCGGCCGAACAGGCGGAAGAGAATCGGCTTCCCGCGCCACCTCGACACGGGACCGCTCCTGACGGCCGGGTCAGCCGTGCCACGGGCCGGAACCTCGGTGATTCGCGCGGTCACCGGTGCTCACCTCCCTTCGTAGCCGGGTCAGCCGTGCCGTCAGCCCGGCGATCAAGAACTCCAGCCCATCGCCCCGGGACAGGCAGGTCTCTACCAGTACCGCATGCGCGGCGAGCTCGCTCTCCGCGGCGAAGCCGGCCCGGTCCAGTTCCGCGACCACGGCCTCCAGCAGCGGCGCGGCCGGCCCGCTGCCGGTGGCCACCGCCCGTCCGACGCCCGGGTACCGGGCGACCGTCTCGCGCATCCGGGCGGCGAGCAGGCGGATCCAGTCCGCCCACGCGCCGCCGTCGGGGAGGCTGATCGCGGCGCACACCTCCGCCACGACGGCCGCCTCCACGTCCGCCCGGTTGCCCACGTGGTAGCGGATCACGTTGGCCCGCGCGCCGACCGCGGCCGCGAGGTCGCGCATCGTCCAGCCGGACAGGCCCCGCCGCCGGGTCAGGTCCAGTGCGGCCGTGACGACCACCGAACGCGTGATCGGCGCGCGCTCACGGACGGGCGTCGACATCCCGGACCTCGATGCCGCTCTCGCTGTACCGGACCTCGATCTCCGCACCGCCGCGGGTGCGGAAATCGATGCGCGGGCGGAGCCGCGGGGGGCCGAACTCGAACTGGTGCCGCCCGCTGTGCCCGGCGGGGAACGCGCAGAGCGGCGGGTGCTCGGCGTCCGGGTCGAGAACCGCCTGCAGCAGCGCGGGGCCGCCCCGCCGCGGCGGCGGGATCAGGCACTGCGGCCGGATCACGACGTCCCGGCCGCGGTCGTCCCACAGCACCCAGTGGTGCTCGTCGCCGGCGATCTGCACCCGGGCGCAGTGCCGCCGGTCGGCGCCGCCGTGACCGGGTTCGAGGACGCACTCGGCGTCCATCCTCGGCACGAGCCGCGCGCCGGGCACGGCGGCCAGCTCGCGCCGCGCCTCCTCCGGCAGGGTCGTGACCGCCCCGCAGACCCCGGGGCTCTCGTAGTGGCGCAACACGTCCTGCGTCGGCCGGAGCAGCCGCTGGTCCCGCAGGTCGGCCACGTGCAGACCGGCCCAGAGCCGCAGACCCGCGTGCTCCTGCTGCCCGGGCCGCCAGCGCACACGCCCCAGCTGCTCGGGGGCGACGAGCGCGAACCGGGCGATCCGGCGCAGGTCCCACAGGACGCTGGTGAGGACGGCGGGCCCCAGTTCGCGCCAGTCCCGCTCCACCCGCAGCTCCCGCACCACCACCGCGCGCGGCGGACCGGCGGTGACCTGGGCGTCCAGGGCGCCGGTCAACGTGGCGGTCGCGAGGTCGACGTGCTCGGACAGAAAGGCGCGCACCGCGTCGGCGAGACCGTTGAACAACGCGACGTCGATCTGCCCGAGTGTGCGCTCGGCGAGGTCCACGACGGCGTACTCCACGTGGCCCACCTCGTCCCCGAACGCCAGGCACGCGGACGAGGTCCACAGCTCGACGCAGTCGTCCAGCAGGGATGGTGTGGTCCACCAGTAGTAGCGACGGACGTGGCTGATCTCGAGTGCGACGAGGTCGCGCACGGAGTGGACGAAGCCCGATGTCACAGCAGGATCCCGTTCGACGAGGGGTCACGGCTGCCACACCCCATGATCGCGGGGACGGGCTCACCTCTTTCTATACCAGGACCGCCGCCCCCGCCAACACCCGTACGGGGCAGGTTCGCCCCGTAGTATCGATCGGCACTCGTCGTGGGTGTTGGGAGGTTCGGTGGTCGCCGAGGAGGAGTCGGCTGGGGTGCGTGCGCTGTGGCGTGCCCGGCGCGCGCCGGACGCCGCCGACGTGCTCGCCGCCGCCCGGCGCATTGCCGGGCACCTCAGCGACGGGCTGACCGGGCCGGGCACCCGCGCGGCGGCCAAGGGCGTCCGGTCCCTGCTCGGCGTGCCCGCCGCCGGCCTGGCCGACCTCTCCGGCGCCATCACCTGGGCCGGCCATCCCGCCGACGAGGACGCCGCCCGGGAACTCGTCTCCGCCGTCCTGCACAGTGAGACCCCAGGCGGGAAGGCGCCGCTGCGGGCGGTGCCCCTCGACGTCGACGACGAGCTGGCCGGCGTGCTCGTCGTCGAAGGCGAGGCGCCGCGCGGGGCCGTGCAGGAGGTCGCGAAACTCGTGTCCGCCGCGCTGGAGCGGGGCAAGCTGGAGGCCTCCGCCGAACGGGCCGCCCAGTCGGAACTGCGGGCGCTGCGCGCGGAGATCTCCCCGCACTTCGTCTACAACGCGCTCACCGTCATCGCCTCGCTGGTGCGCTCCGACCCGGACCGCTCCCGCGAGCTGATGCTCGACTTCGCCGACTACATCCGGCACAGTCTCGCCAAGCACGGCGAGTACACCGCGCTCGCGGACGAGTTCCACGCCATCGAGACCTACCTCGCGCTGCAGCGGGCCGTCCTCGGCGACCGGTTGCGCGTACAGATCCGCGTCGCGCCGGACGTGCTCGCCGTGCCGGTGCCCTACCTGGTGCTGCAGCCGCTGGTCGAGAATGCCATCCGGCACGGGATCGAGCCGCTCGGCAGGCCCGGCACGGTGTCGGTGCGCGGCGAGGCGGAAGGGAACGACTGCGTGATCAGCGTGGAGGACGACGGCGTCGGCATGCCCCCCGCGGACGCCGAAGCGGTGCTCTCCGGCGACGACGAGCGCTTCGGGCTGGCCAACGTCGACCGGCGCCTGCGCACCGTGTACGGCCCGTGGTACGGCCTGGTCGTGGAGACCGCGCCGGGCGCGGGCACGCGGGTCGTGGTGCGGGTGCCGATGTTCCAGCCCGGGGTGATCCTGCCGTGACCGGGCTGCGCGTGCTCGCGGTGGACGACGTCCCGCCCGCGCTCGAGGACATCTGCCAGCTGCTGCGGGAGGCCCCCGAGGTGGCGGAGGTGACCGGCGCCGGTGACGCGCTGACCGCGCTGCGGATGATTCAGAACGAGCGGTTCGACGCGGTGTTCCTGGACATCTCGATGCCCGGCCTGGACGGGCTGGAGCTGGCCGGGCTGCTGGCGAAGCTGAGCGAACCGCCGGTGATCGTGTTCGTCACCGCGCACGACGGCCACGCGGTGACCGCGTACGGCATCGGCGCGGTGGACTACCTGCTGAAACCGGTGCGCGCGGAACGGTTGTCGGCCGCGCTGGGGAAGGTGCTGCGGATGCTGCCCGCGGGCGCGGCTCGGTCCCCCGAGCTGGCCGACGCGCTGGCCGCGCTGCCGGTGGAGTCGCGCGGGCGGACGCGGTACGTGCGGCGCAGCGAGGTGCTGTTCGTCGAGGCACACGGCGACTACGTCAAGCTGCACACCGGCGGCGGGGTGCACGTGGTGCGGATGCCGATCTCGCGGCTCGCCGAGTACTGGGAGGGCAGCGGGTTCGTGCGGGTGCACCGCGGGTTCCTGGTGGCGCTGGACGCGGTGCGCGAGCTGCGGAGTGATTCGGTGGGCGGGCTGCTGGCGCACACGGCGGCCGGGGACGTCCCGGTGAGCCGCCGGCACGCCCGTGAGCTGCGGGAACGCCTGTTGCGGGCAGCGCAGCGCAGCGAGCTGAACCAGCGGGGGCGTTGATGCCCAACCGCCGCGTCGCCGTGATGAGTCCGCAGACCCGGCTCGCCCATGCGCGCCGGCGGCAGCGGGGGCGTTGGCGGCTGCCCCGCCTCGAAGCCGCGGACGCCGAGCGCGCCCTGCGGAACTACCGCCGGCAACGCCGCCGCGCGGTCGCCGCTCTCCTGCTGCTGTTCGCGATCCTCGCCGGGCTGCCCGCCCTGTTCGCGCTCTGGCCCGCGCTCGACCACACGCGCCTCGGCGGGGTGCCGGTCTCCTGGCTGATCCTGGCGGTCGGGCCCTACCCGCTGCTCATCGTGCTCGGACACTGGCACCTCCGCCGCGCGGAACGGGCCGAGAGGCGCTGATGGTCGGCCTCTTCGCGGTCGCCCCGGTCGTCCTCGTCACGCTGCTCATCGGGCTGCGCGGGGTCGCCGCGATGCGCACCACCTCCGACTTCCTCGTCGCCTCCCGGCGGGTCACCCCGCTGCTCAACTCGGCCGCCGTGTCCGGCGAATACCTGTCCGCGGCCTCGTTCCTCGGCGTCGCCGGGCTCGTCGTCAAGGACGGTGTCGGCGCGCTCTGGTATCCGGTCGGCTTCACCGCCGGGTACATCGCCATGCTCGTCCTCGTCGCCGCGCCGATGCGCCGCTCCGGCGCGCTCACCGTGCCCGACTTCGCCGAAGCCCGCCTCGCCTCGCCCGCGCTGCGCCGGCTCGCCGCCGTCGTCGTGCTCGTCATCGGCGCGCTCTACCTCGTGCCCCAGTTCCGCACCTCCGGCCTGGTGCTGAGCGTGGTCAGCGGCACGCCCTACTGGGTCGGCGTCGTCCTCGCCGGGGCCGCCGTCGCCACCACGCTCGCGCTCGGCGGGATGCGTGCGGCGACCTACGTGCAGGCCTTCCAGTTCGTGCTGAAGGTCGTGCTGTTCGCCGTGCCCGCGCTGTGGCTGGCGATCACCGCCGGCGCCGCCGTCCGCGACGAGGCCCTGCACCCCGCCGAGTTCACCCAGCTGCGCCAGGACACCCACGTGGTCTTCCGCGTGGACGTCACCCTGGAGGCCCCCGAGCCCATCCAGGCCAGGGAACCCGACGGCACCCCGGTCACGCTCGCCACCGGCCCGCACACCTTCGCCGCCGGGGAGGAACTCGTCTTCCTCGCCGGGCAACCGGTCCCCCGGGTCCAGGGCGTCGCCGCGCCGGGCGCCCCGGGGTGGGAACGGCCGCTGCTCAACCTCAACAACGAAGGCCACCCGCTGCTGGGCACGCTCGCCGTGCTGGTCGCGATCGTGCTGGGCACCATGGGCCTGCCGCACGTGATCATGCGCTTCCACACCAGTCCGGACGGCCGGGCCGCCCGGCGCACCGCCGCCCTGACCGTGGCCCTGCTGTCCGCGTTCTACGTCTTCCCCGGCGTCTACGGCGTGCTCGGCCGGGTCCTGGTGCCGCACCTGTACCTGTCCGGCGCCACCGACACCGCGGTCGTCGCGCTGCCGCTGCAGGTCGACACCGGCTGGGCGGGCACGCTGTTCACCGGGCTGCTCACCGCGGGCGCGTTCGCCGCGTTCCTCGCCACCTCGCTCGGCCTGCTGCTGGCGGTGTCCGGCGCGATCGCGCACGACCTCGCGCCGGGCGGGCTGGCCCGGCTGCGCGGCACCGTGGTCGCCGCCGCGGCCGCGGTGGTGCTGCTCGCGTTGTTCGCCGTGCACCTGGACGCGGGCGTGCTCGTCACGTGGGGGTTCACCGTGGCGGCGTCGACGTTCTGCCCGCTGCTCGTCCTCGGGATCTGGTGGCCGCGGCTGACGGCGCGCGGCGCGATCGCCGGAGTGCTCACCGGGCTGCTCGCCTCCTCCGGCGCGATCCTCGCGACGATGGCCGGGGCCGAGGTGGACGGCGTGCTCGCGATCCTGCTCGCCCAGCCCGCGCCCTGGTCGGTTCCGCTGGCTTTCGGCACCATGGTGGTGGTGTCCCTGCGTGGACGGCCGCCGGCCTGGGCGATCACCGCCATGTTGCGGCTGCACCTGGACGAGAACCCGCCGCGGCAGGCCGCGCCGCGCCGCCGTTCGACCGGTTTCCGCTACCGCTCGTCGACCGTTCGTCGCGCCCGCTGACGGTTGGTCGTCACGGCGCGGCACCACTCGTGGTGACCTCCTAACGTGTCCGCCACCACACGACAAGGAGGTCTCCAGTGGCGGCCACTGAGCACGATCTCGGCCACGAGGAGTGGACGCGCGTTCACTCCAGCCCCGAATTCGCGCAGTTGCGCCGAAGGCTGCGGGGCTTCGTCTTCCCGATGACCGCGTTGTTCCTGGGCTGGTACCTGCTCTACGTCCTGCTCGCCGACTACGCGCACGGGTTCATGTCGATCAAGCTGGTCGGCAACTTCAACGTCGGGCTGCTGCTGGGATTGCTGCAGTTCGTGTCCACGTTCCTGATCACCGGTCTGTACGTCCGCTTCGCGAACCGGAAGCTGGACCCGATCGCCGACCGCATCCGTGACGAAGTCGAGGGAGGCGCGCGATGACCCTCGCCGCGGGAGTCGCGGGCAGCAGCCCCGCGCTCAACATCAGCATCTTCGGCCTGTTCGTGGTCGTCACCCTGGTGATCGTGCTGCGCGCGAGCCGGAACACGAAGACCGCGTCGGACTACTACGCGGCCGGGCGGGCGTTCACCGGTCCGCAGAACGGCGTCGCGATCGCCGGTGACTACCTGTCGGCCGCGTCGTTCCTCGGCATCGCCGGTGCCATCGCGGTCTACGGCTACGACGGGTTCCTGTACTCGATCGGCTTCCTGGTGGCGTGGCTGGTCGCGCTGCTGCTGGTCGCCGAGCTGTTGCGGAACACCGGCAAGTTCACCATGGGTGACGTGCTGGCGTTCCGGATGCGGCAGCGGCCGGTGCGCGCGGCGGCGGCGACGTCCACGCTCGCGGTGAGCTTCTTCTACCTGCTGGCGCAGATGGCCGGCGCCGGTGTGCTGGTTTCGTTGCTGCTGGGCGTGTCCAGCGGGATCGGGCAGTCGGTGGTCATCGCGGTCGTCGGCGTCGTGATGATCATCTACGTGCTGGTCGGCGGCATGAAGGGCACGACCTGGGTGCAGATCATCAAGGCGGTCCTGCTGATCGCGGGTGCCGCGCTGATGACCGTGTGGGTGCTGGCCAAGTACGGGCTCAACCTGTCGGCGCTGCTGCAGGGCGCGGTCGACCGGTCCAACGAAGCGGTGCTGAACCCGGGTGCGCGCTACGGCGCCACCGAAACGTCCAAAATCGACTTCCTGTCGCTGGGTTTGGCGCTGGTGCTGGGCACCGCCGGGCTGCCGCACGTGCTGATGCGGTTCTACACCGTGCCCACCGCGAAGGAAGCACGCCGCTCGGTGGTGTGGGCGATCGCGCTGATCGGCCTGTTCTACCTGTTCACGCTGGTGCTGGGCTACGGCGCGAACGCGCTCGTCGGCGCGGACGCGATCCGGAAGGCGCCGGGGTCGGAGAACGCGGCGGCCCCGCTGCTGGCGCTGGAGCTGGGCGGCCCGGTGCTGCTCGGGTTCATCGCCGCGGTCGCGTTCGCGACGATCCTCGCCGTGGTGGCCGGCCTGACGATCACCGCGTCGGCGTCGTTCGCGCACGACATCTACGCCAACGTGATCAAGAAGGGCCAGGTGGACACGAAGAACGGTGAGGTGCGGGTCGCCCGGATCACCGCGGTGGTGATCGGCGCGGTCGCGATCGTCGGCGGCATCCTGGCGAAGAACCAGAACGTCGCGTTCCTGGTGGCGCTGGCGTTCGCGGTGGCGGCGTCGGCGAACCTGCCGACGATCCTGTACTCGCTGTTCTGGAAGCGGTTCAACACCTCGGGTGCGCTGTGGAGCATCTACGGCGGCCTGGCGATCACGATCACGCTGATCGTGTTCTCGCCCGCCGTGTCCGGGACGCCGAAGTCGATGCTGCCCAACGCCGACTTCGACTGGTTCCCGCTGCAGAACCCGGGCCTGGTGTCGATCCCGGCGTCGTTCCTGCTCGGCATCATCGGCACGCTGCTGTCGAAGGAGCACGACGAGCACAAGCACGCGGAGATGGAGGTCCGCTCGCTGACCGGCGCCGGCGCCGAGAAGGCGACGGCGCACTAGCGGCCGCGCCTCGCCCGAGCCCCCGGCACCCCTGCCCTGGTGCCGGGGGCTCGTTTGTGCCGGGGGCCGTTCCCGCGGGCGGACTCGCCGCCCGGCGGGTGCGGCGCACGACCCACGAGCCGGGCGCCGGGGTACCCGGCTTCGCGCCACCCCGGCGCACTCCCGCCGAGGCGCAACGCCCACCGAAACCAGGCCTGACGCGCCCCTCGCGCCGCCGCGGTGCGGGCCCAGCAGCCCGGCGCAACCCCGCCGACTCCGGATCAGAAACTCACGCCGACGCGCCGTCCACCAGTGCGATTCCCAGCGGGGTCAGTGAATGACGCACCGTGTTGCGGTTGCGGTGGCTGGCTATCAGGCCCGCCGCGCGCAGCACCGACATGTGCTTGCTCGCCGCGGATGGGGTCACGCCCAGGCGCGCCGCCAGGTCCGACGTACTGCAGCCCGCGGCCGCCAGGGTCATCGCCGCCGCGCGGGTTGGGCCCAGCAGCGCGGCGAGGGCCCGCGGGGTGGCGTGCGGGGCGCGGCGGACGCGCGGGTCCTCCGCCAGGGCGGGGTATCCAAGGCGCACCGGGCCGGCCGAACCGGGCACGAGCCACGGCTGCACCGCGAAGTACGTGGGCACCAGCAGCACCCCGGCCGTCCGCCGTGGTGCGCCCGGGCTCGCCACACCGGTCACCAGGTACGGCGGCTCCCACCGCAGCACCGGGCGCAGCGTGGCCAGCAGCCCGTCCACCCCGCCGTCGGCCAGCGCCTGGATGCGCGCCTGCCGGTCCACCTCGACCCGGGCGCGCACGCTGTCCCAGTGCGGCGCCAGCGCGGCCATGAAGTACTCCCGCAACGCCTGCACCAGCCGCGACAACGCGGCGTCCGCGCCGGACCGCAGCGCCGCGGCCCACGGCGGCAGGCCCCGCGGCTCCGGCAGCCCCGCCAGCGCGGTCCGCACCCGGTCCGGCGGCGTCTCCAGCACCGCGGCGAGCCCGGACGCCAGGTCACCGCCTGCGGGCAGCAGGAACTCCGGCACCTCCCCCGAGCCGTAGAGCCACCGCAGCACCGGGAACGACTCCGGCAGCCGCCCGCGGACCCGGCGGCGCCACCAGCCGAACGCCACCTCGTCGTCGTCCCGCAGCAGCCGCACGCTGCTCGCCAGCTCCCAGCACGGATCGGCCACGTTGCACAGCCCGACGCGGGTCAGATCGCGCGACTTCAGCTCCAGGCGCACCGGCGATCCTTTCCGCGACGAACGTCAGCACTGGGGAGATCGTTCGCGATGCCGGTCCGTTACACCGCTGAACAGCGTTGTTGAGCGGCCAGGAAATGTGGTCGACGCCGGAGCGCCCGCGTGGGGAAGATCCAGTCTCCGGGGTGCGGCCGGAGGATTCCGCGCCCCGTCACGGAATGGGGAATTCATGAGAAGACTCAAGCGGCCGTTCGCGGCCGCGGCGCTGCTGGCCGGCCTGCTTTCGCTGTTCGTCGCGCCCAGCGCGGGCGCCGCCCAGCAGAACGGCGAGCCGGTCACGTCGCTGGACGGGCTGGTGCTGCGTCCGGCGCACCCGAACCAGGTCAAGGGCGGCATCACCACGATGGCCGACGAGCAGGCCTACCTGCTCGGCCCGGCCTCGGACCCGACGCGCTGCCTCGACGCCGACCTCAACACCATCAACCGCAACGGCACCAAGGTGCAGCTGTGGGCCTGCGACGAGTACGCGGCCCAGCAGGGCTGGTACATCCGGCAGATCCCCGAGGGCTACTACCGGCTCCAGAACGCCTACAGCGGCCGGTACCTCGACGCCGACCTGAACACGATCAACCGCAACGGCACCGTCGTCCAGCTGTGGGACTACGTCCCGGGCGCGAAGAACCAGTGGTTCGCGGTCAGCGAGATCCCCGAGGGCTACCTGCGGCTGCAGAACGTGCACAGCGGCCGGTACCTCGACGCGGACCTGAACACCAGCAACCGCAACGGCACCGTCGTGCAGCTGTGGCAGTACGTGGCGGGCGCGAAGAACCAGTGGTGGTTCTGACGGCCTGACGAGTGCCGGGCGCCGCACCGGCGCCCGGCACTCACCGGGTCAGAGCACCTTGTCCAGCGTGATCGGCAGGTCGCGCACCCGCCGCCCGGTCGCGTGGCGGACCGCGTTCGCGACCGCCGCGGCGACCCCGGTGATGCCGACCTCACCCGCGCCGACGACGCCCAGCGGCATCGTCGGATCCGGGTCGTCCAGCATGGCCACGTCGATGCGCGGGATGTCGGCGTGCACGGGAACGTGGTACTCGGCGAGGCTGGGGTTCATGATCCGCCCGGTGCGCGGGTCGACCAGCGTCTCCTCGGACAACGCCATCCCGATGCCCATCACGATCCCGCCGCGCAGCTGGCTCGCCGCGGTCTTCGCGTTGACCACCGTGCCGATGTCGAACACCCCGAGCCAGCGCGAGATCCGCACCTCACCGGTGTCCGGGTCCACCCGCACCTCGCAGAACTGCGCCCCGGACGCGGCCCGCACCAGCCGCCGGTCACGCAGGAACCGGCCCATGAACCGGGCCTGCCCGGCGATCCGGCCGAGCCGGGTGTCCGAGCCGACGGACACCTCCACGTGCGGCACCCCCGCCCGGCGCACGGCCGCCACCAGGTCGTCCCCGGACCTCGTCCGCAGCCGCCGCTTCAGCTTCTCCGCCGCTTCGACCACACTGGCCGCCACGCTCGCGGTCTGCGTCGAACCGCCCGCGGTGGACGCCATCGGCAACGCCGAGTCGCCGTACTCCACGCGCACCGCGTCCACCGGCACCCCGAGCGCGTTCGCGGTGATCTGCGCCTGGGCGGTCGCCGCGCCCATGCCCATCTCCTGGAAGCCGCAGCGCAGCAGCACCGTGCCGTCGGCCGAGAGCCGCACCGTGACGTTGGCGGGGAAGAGCCACGCCGGGTGGTAGGCGGTGGCCACGCCCATGCCGACGAGCCACCGGCCGTCGCGCATCGAGCCCGGCTCCGGGGTCCGGTCCCGCCAGCCGAACCGCCGCGCGCCCAGCTCGTAGGCCTCGCGCAGCCTGCGGTGCGTGAACTCCTTGCCGTCCAGCGGGTTGCGCTCCGGCTCGTTGCGCAGGCGCAGCTCGATCGGGTCCACGTCCAGCTCGACGGCCAGTTCGTCGATCGCCGACTCGACGGCGAACGTGCCGATCGACTCGCCGGGCGCCCGCATCGCCGTGTTCGGCACCAGGTCCAGCTCGACCGTGCTCGCCTGGACCAGGATGTGCTCCGCGGCGTAGAGGTGCCGCGACTGCGAGGTGACCTGCTCGGGCATGCCGCCGACGCGTCCGGTCCGGCTCACGCTCGTGTGGATCAGCGCGGTCAGCCTGCCGTCTTGGTCCGCGCCGAGCGCGACGCGCTGGATCGACGGCGTCCGGCCGCCGACCGTGCGGTACACGCCTTCCCGGGTCAGCGCGAGCCGCACCGGCCGTCCGGTCGCGCGGGCGGCCAGCGCGGCGAGGATCGTGCCCGGCCAGACCATGCCCTTGCCGCCGAAACCGCCGCCGACGAACGGCGCGATCACCCGGACGTTGCCGACGGGAACGCCGAAGCGGATCGCGAGGTGCGTGCGGCACCAGTCGATGGACTGGGTCGCGTCGTGCACGGTCAGCCGGTCGCCGTCCCACTCCGCGATGGTCGCGTGCGGTTCGATCGCGTTGTGGTGGTGCGGCGGCGTGGTGTACCGGTGGTCCACGGTCACCGGCGACGCGGCGAACGCCTTCTCCGCGTCGCCCTTCTTCGCCTCGCCCGGGGAGACCGGGTTGTTCGGCTGCTTCTTCGCGTGCGGCGCCGCCGCGGCGAAGTCCACTGTGGATGGTGAAGGAGCGTACTCGGCCCGCACCAGCGACGCCGCTTCCTTCGCCGCGGCCGAGGTTTCCGCGACCACGACGGCGATCGGCTGCCCGTCGAAGTGCACCTCGTCGGTCTGCAGGTAGTTCACCGAGGTGCCGGAGGCGAGCGTGCTGAGGTTGAGCGGGTTCACCTTCGGCGCCGGCTTCAGCGGGGGCGCGTCGTGGTGGGTCAGCACCGCGATCACGCCGGGTACGGCGCCGGCCGCCGTGGTGTCGAGGCGGGTGACGCGGCCGCGGCTGATCGTGGCGTGCACGAGCGCGGCGTGGGTGAGGCCGGGGCGGAGGTGCTCGGCCGCGAACCGGGCCGCTCCGGTGGTCTTGGCCGGGCCGTCGCGGCGGTCCAGCGGGGCGCCGATCACGCTCATGCCGCACCTCCGCCGGTCGCCAGCTGACGCAGGGTCGCCACGATCGTGCGGGTGGCCAGGCCGACCTTGAACGCGTTGGCCTCGCGGGTCACCGCGGGCGCGAGTTCCGCTTCGGCGGCTCGCCGGAAGGTCTCGTCGGTCGCCGGCTCGCCGATCAGCAGGCGTTCGGTCTCGGCCGCGCGCCACGGTTTCGTGGCGACACCGCCCAGCGCCACCCGCGCCTCGGCGATCTCCCCGCCCTCGACGCGCAACGCGGCGGCGACCGAGACGAGGGCGAAGGCGTAGGAGGCGCGGTCGCGGACCTTGCGGTACCGGGAGTTCGCGGCCACCGGCACCGGCGGCAGCTCGACGGCGGTGATCAGCTCGTCGGGCGCCACAGTGGTGTCCAGGTGCGGGGTGTCGCCGGGTGTGCGGTGGAAGTCACCGATCGGGATCCGCCGGGTCCCGCGAGTGCTCTCGACCTCGACGACGGCGTCCAGCATCACCAGCGCGACGGCCAGGTCGGACGGGTGGGTGGCGATGCAGGAGTCGCTCACGCCCAGGACGGCGCCGGCGCGGGCGAACCCGTCGAGCGCGCCGCATCCGCTGCCCGGGGTGCGCTTGTTGCACGGCGCGGCGTCGTCGTAGAAGTACAGGCAGCGGGTGCGCTGCATCAGGTTGCCGCCGGCGGTCGCCATGTTCCGCAGCTGGGCCGACGCGCCGTGCAGGATCGCGTGGGCCAGCACCGGGTACCGGGCCCGGATCACCGGGTGCGCGGCGAGGCGGCTGTTCCGCACGAGCGCGCCGATGCGGACACCGCCGCCGGGCAGTTCCTCGACGCCGGTCAGTGGCAACCGGCTGACGTCGACCACGGTGCCCGGCCGCTCGATGCCCTCCCGCATCAGATCGACGAGGTTCGTGCCGCCGCCCAGGAACTTCGCGTCGCCCCCGGCGACGGCCGCGAGCGCGGACGGCACGTCCGGGGCGCTGACGTAGGTGAACGATCTCATTCCGCGACCTCCCGGATCGCCTCGACGATGCCGTTGTAGGCGCCGCAGCGGCACAGGTTGCCGCTCATGCGCTCGCGGATCTCCTCGTCGCTCAGCTCGGGGGAGGTGGTCAGGTGCTCGGTGACCGCGCTCGGCGCGCCCTCCTTGTGCTCGGCGAGCATGCCCACCGCGGAGCACAACTGGCCCGGCGTGCAGTAGCCGCACTGCAGGCCGTCCGCGCGGACGAACGCCGCCTGCAGCGGGTGGCCGAGGCCCTCGACCGTGGTGATCTCCCGACCGTCGTACTGCACCACCAGGGCGAGGCAGGAGTTGATGCGGTCACCGTCGGCCAGCACCGTGCACGCCCCGCACGCGCCCTGGTCGCAGCCCTTCTTCGTGCCCGTCAGGCCCAGCTCCTCGCGCAGCGCGTCGAGCAGGCTCACCTGGGGCTGGACGTCCAGCCGTTGCGCGGACCCGTTGACCCGCAGTGACACCTCGACCATGTCGGCTCCTCCCGGTTTGTTCCGAAGCTAGCAGGACGCCGTCCTCTTAACAAGAGGACGGCGTTCTCTAATCGGGGGTCGTAGACTGATCCGGCGATGTCGAAAGAGTTCCTCCGCGCGCGGCGCCCGGAGCACAAGCAGCAGCGACGCGAGGCGATCCTCGCGGCGGCGCGGGAGCTCGCGCTCACGTCGGGTGTGCGGAACGTGAGCCTGGGCGGTGTGGCGGCCGCGGTCGGGCTCGCGAAGTCGAACCTGGCGCGGTACTTCACCACCCGTGAGGAGATCTACCTGGAGCTCGCGCGCCAGGAGTTCGACGCCTGGGAGACGGCTGTCCTGGCACGCATCGGCGAGGCGTCCTCACCCGATGCGGTGTTCGACGCCCTGGTCGACACACTCGAAGAGCGCCCCCTGTTCTGCGACCTGCTCTCCCACAGCTCGACGACGCTGGAGCACAACGTCACAGTCGAGGCGGCGCGCGCCTTCAAGCTCCGGACGGCGGAGGCGCTGGCGAAGGTGGCGTCGGCCGTCGCACGGGCCCGCCCGGACCTGACCGAGGAGGAGGCACGCGAACTGGTCGCCGCGGCGGCCGGGTTCGCCGCGCTGCTGTACCCGGCCGCGAACCCACCACCGGTGATGGCGAAGCTCTACGCGGAGGACCCGGTGATCGCCGCGCTGTGCATCAAGTTCGCCCCCACGGCAAAACGCATGCTGCGCGCACTGGCCGCAGGCCTACCAACACTGCGCCCACCCCACGACTAAAAAAAGATCGCCCCCACCAACCACAAAACCGCCACCCGGCAACGCAAGCCAACACCCCCACGAGCCACCCCTCTCCCGCAACCCGATCCCCAGCCACATCGGTTGCCGAGCAGCGGGGTCAAGGTACTCTTTCCAGCCTTGACGCCGCTTCTCGGCAACCGAACACTGAAAGATCGGGTTCGGGAGGGGCAATCCGGGCGTAGCGAAGCGAAGCCGGCGCAGTAAATACACGCGTAGCGCAAGAAACCCGCGTAGCGCCCCCTACAAACCCGGAGCAGCAGCCCCAAACCCCCCGTACTTGCCAGCCTTCGCACGCTTCCGCACCTCATCGAAGTGCCGATGCACAGCCTCCTCGGCAGCATCCGCATCCCCAGCCACCAGGGCATCCACGATCGCCTGATGCCGCTTCGCCGTCGAAACCGCCGACCCCGCCGGCCCACCCAGCTCGGACTCCGCCGCCCGGTACACGTCCCAGAACAACCGCGTCAGCTCACGAGCGAGATCGAACCCCGCCTCCGCGCAGATCAGGTCGTGGAACTCGCGGTCGGCGGCCGCGCTGTCCGGTCCCTTGCTCCGCATCCGCGTCACGCACTCGCGCAGCGCGGAGATCAGCTCCGGCCGGTGCCGCCGGGCCACCCGGCGGGTCAGCTCGGTCTCCAGCATCTCCCGCACCTCGAGCAGGTCCCGCAGCCGGCCCGTGGTGCCGGCGCCCGGGGTGCGGGTGCGGAACAGCAGCCACGTGCGCAGCGCCTCGGACCCGGCGGACCCGACGAACGTGCCGTACCCGTGCCGCACCTCGACGATCCCCAGCGCCCGCAGCGCGCGGATGGCCTCCCGGATGGAATTGCGGCTCACCCCGATGTCGGCCATCAGGTCCAGTTCGGTGGGCATGGGCGAGCCGGGCGGGAGGTCCCGCTCGATGATCAGGTCGATGATCCGTTTGCTGATCTCGTCGCCGAGCTGAGGGCGTGCCACGTCCAACTCCCCGCCTCTGACCGCCGAATTTCCGGACATCCTACGTCAGACCCCTTGACCACGGGTCGCGCCGCTGTTTACTCTCACCCGGTCGATGGACGTCCTACGTCCTACTTCCTGCTCCGGCCTGATCAACGACGCACAAGTCAGGAGACGTCATGTCGCACAGCTTGTCCGGTCTCAGCCGCCGCGATTTCCTGCGGTACACCGGACTGGCCGGCACGGCCGCGGCCTTCTCGGTCACCCTGGGGGCCTGTGGCGGACCGGCATCCACCAACAGCACCGGCAGCTCCACCGGCACGCTCACCGCGGTCATCGGCTACGGCAACAACCAGACCTGGGACCCGCTGCAGACCGCGTCGGCGTTTTCGATGGCCGCCAACCTGCACTGCTACGAATCGCTGGTCGAGGGCGACCCGATCACCCGCGACCCGTTCCCCGGCCTGGCCAAGGCGCTGCCGTCCGACCTCACCGGCACCAGCCTGGAGTTCGAGCTGCGCGACGGCGCCAAGTGGCACGACGGCACCCCGGTGACCGCCGACGACGTCGTCTTCACCTACGCCCGCGTGCTGGACCCCAACGAGAAGGTGCTGGTCCACAGCTTCTTCGCGGACTGGCTGGCCGAGGTGCGCAAGACCGGCGAGAACTCCGTGGAGTTCGTGCTCAAGCACCCGTTCCCGTACGCCCTCAAGCGCATCCAGACCGCCAAGATCTGCCCCAAGCACGTCTTCGAGGGCAAGTGGAAGGACGCCGCGGGCGGCAAGGTCGTCGGCTCCGGCCCGTACAAGGTCGTCGAGCAGGCCCCGCTGTCCTACACCCGCTTCGAGAAGTTCGCCGAGTACAACGGCCCGCGCCCGGCGGCCTACCAGTCCATGCTGTGGAAGTCGATCGTGGACGCCGCGCCGCGCGTCGCGGCCATCTCCGGGGCCAATCCGGAAGCGCAGATCGTGGACAACATCCCGCCCGCCAACGCCGACCAGCTGCGCAGGTCCGGCCGCACGGTCGAGTTCGCCGACGGCGGCAACAACCTGTTCCTGATGTTCAACACCGCCCACGCTCCGTTCGACGACAAACTCGTGCGGCAGGCCCTGCACTACGCCATCGACAAGCAGAAGATGATCCAGATCGGCCTGCAGGGCGCGGGAACCGCGGCGACCTCGTTCATCAACCCGAAGCTGCCCGCCTCCCAGCCCGCGGCCAACGACTTCACCTACAACCCGGACAAGGCCAGGCAACTGCTGCGGCAGGCCGGGGTCACGAACCTGGCGATCACCCTGTCCACCACGAACACCTCGCTGGTCACCGACTGCGTCAAGGTCATCAAGGAGGGCTGGGACGCGATCGGCGTGACCACCACGCTGGACTCGCAGGACACCAAGGCGCTGTTCTCCAAACTGGACAGCGGCAAGGACTTCGAGGTCGTCGCCACCACGAACAACCCGCTGCAGTTCGGCAACGACCCGGACCTGCTGACGCGCTACTACTACGACAAGACGTCGGTGCTGATGACCACCTACGCCCGCTGGACCGGCCCGGAGTCGCAGGCCCTGCTGGACTTGCAGAACCAGGCCGCCGGGGAGAACGACGAGACCCGCCGCAACCAGCTCACCAAGCAGCTGCTCGACATGATCTCCGACCAGGCGGTCATCTACCCCGTGGTGTTCACCCAGCTCGGCACCGCGTGGAACGCGCAGAAGATCACCGGGGTGCGGGCGCAGGGCTACCCGGGCATCTACCTCAACCAGGCCAAGCCGGCCTGAGCGGGGAGCACTGCCATGGCCGTCGTCGTGCGGATGCTGCTCGCCCGCATCCTCGCCCTGATCCCGCTGGTGCTCGGGGTGGTCCTGTTCGTCTTCATCGTCATGCAGTTCTCCCCGGTGGACACCGCGGTGGCCGCGCTCGGCGACGCCAACCCCACGCCGGAGCAGCTCCAGCAGTTCCGCCAGGAGAACGGCCTGCTCGACCCGCTGCCGGTGCAGTACGTGCACTTCGTGTGGAACCTGCTGCAGGGCGACTTCGGCACGAGCGTGATCACGCGGGAGCCGGTCGGGCAGGTCATCGCCACCGCGCTGCCGCTGACCGTGCAGCTCACCCTGCTGGGACTGCTGCTCGCGATCGTCGCCGGGCTCGTGCTCGGCGTGACCTCGGCGCTGTTCCGCGACCGCTGGCCGGACCAGCTCATCCGGATCGTCACGCTGGCCGGCGTCGCCGCGCCCGCGTTCTGGATCGCGGTGCTGCTGGTCCAGTGGCTCGCGGTGGGCGAGGGCCTGTTCCCCACCAGCGGGTACGTCAGCCCGGCCGACTCGGTCGGCGGCTGGCTCAACTCGCTGACCCTGCCGGCGATCTCGCTCGCGCTGCCGGTGGCCGCGCAGCTGACGCGCATCATCCGCACCTCGATGGTCGAGGAGCTGGACAAGGACTACGTCCGCACCGCACGCGGCGGCGGGCTGCCGCCGGTGGTGGTCGTGGGTCGCAACGTGCTGCGCAACGCGCTGATCAACCCCCTCACCGTGCTCGGCCTGCGGGTCGGCTACCTGCTGGGCGGCGCCGTCGTGATCGAGACGATGTTCGCGCTGCCCGGGATGGGACAGAACATGATCCAGGCCGTCAAGGACGGCGACACCGCGAAGGTCCAGGGCTTCGTGATCACCATCGCGGTCGGGTTCGTCCTGGTCAACCTGATCGTCGACGTGCTGTACCTGATCGTGAACCCGCGCCTGCGGAGCCGGTCGTGATGCGCCAGCTGTACCGGCCCGGGCTCACCAAGCGGCTGTCCCGACCCGGCATCCGGTTCCGCCGGCTCAACACCGCGTCGTGGATCGCGGTGTCGGTGCTGGCCGTGCTCGCGCTGGTGGCGCTGATCGGCCCGCTGCTGGTCAAGGACCCCTACGCGCTGGGCACGGAGGTCACCGGGCCGAACGGCGCGCACTGGTTCGGCACCGACCAGTCCGGCCGGGACATCTTCTCCCGGGTGGTGCACGGCGCCCGCTGGTCGCTGGCGATCGGGCTCGGGGCCGCCGCGATCGCGCTGGTCGCCGGTGCGGCGATCGGCGCGCTGGCGGCCACCTCCCGGCGCGGGGTGGATTCGGTGATCATGCGCGTGCTCGACGTGCTGATGGCCTTCCCCGGCATCGCGCTCGCGGCCGTGCTCGTCGCCGTGTTCGGCCGCGGCATCGGGGTGCTGATCCTGGCGATCGCGTTCGTCAACGTGCCGCCGGTCGCGCGCGTGGTGCGGGCGAACGTGCTGGCGCAGTACAGCGAGGACTACGTCGCCGCCGAGCGCATCATCGGCGCGCGCCGGTTCTTCATCCTGGTCAAGCACGTGGCGGTGAACTGCGCCGCGCCGATCCTGGTGTTCTGCACGGTGATGGTGGCCGACGCGATCGTGTTCGAGGCGTCGTTGTCGTTCATCGGGGCCGGGATCCAGCCGCCCGACCCGTCGTGGGGCTCGGTGCTCGCCGACGGCAAGGACATGGTGCTCAACGGCGGCTGGTGGGCCACGTTGTTCCCCGGTCTGCTGATCCTGTTCACGGTGCTGGCGCTGAACGTGCTGTCGGAAGGCATCTCGGACGCGTGGGCGGCGCCCTCGGCCCGCACCGCGAAGGCGGCGGAGGTCGCCAAGGCGGTCGTCGCCGAGGAGGCGGCCGAGAACGTCGCGCCGGTGCTGCCCATCCGGGGCCTGCGCGAGGTGGGCGAGCGGCTGTCCCGCCGATCGCGCCCCCTCGACGGCCGCGCGGCGTTGCTGTCGGTGGAGGGGCTGACGATCTCCTTCCCGGAGCGGCACAACGGCGTCAACGTGGTCGACGACGTGTCGTTCACCGTGCGGCCGGGTGAGGTGCTGGGCCTGATCGGCGAGTCGGGGTGCGGCAAGTCGCTGACCGCGCTGTCGATCGTCGGCCTGCAGCCGCGGACCGCGCGGTTGTCCGGCCGGATCCGCTTCGAGGGCGCGGACCTGCTGACCGTGACACCGGCCGCGCGGCGGCGCCACCTCGGGCACGACATCGCGATGATCTACCAGGACGCGCTCAGCTCGCTGAACCCGGCGATGACGATCCACGCGCAGCTCAAGCAGTTCACCCGCCGCGGCGGCACGCGCACCCCGCGCGAGCTGGTGGAGCTGGTCAACCTGGACCCGGACCGCACGCTGCGGGCGTATCCGCACGAGCTGTCCGGCGGGCAGCGGCAGCGGGTGCTGATCGCGATGGCGTTGTCCCGCAGCCCGAAGCTGATCGTGGCCGACGAGCCGACCACCGCGCTGGACGTGACCGTGCAGGCGCAGGTCATCGCGTTGCTGCTGCGGTTGCAGGAGGAACTGGGCTTCGCGCTGGTACTGGTGTCGCACGACCTCGCGCTGGTGTCGGACGTGGCCGACCGGGTGGTCGTCATGTACGGCGGTCAGGTCGCCGAGGCCGGCACCACCGGGCAGGTCGTCGGCGCGCCACGGCACCACTACACACGCGGACTGCTCAGCGCGGTGCTGTCGCTGGAGGAGAACGACGCCCGGCTCACCCAGATCAAGGGCGTCGTCCCGGCCCCCGCGGACTTCGCGCCGGGTTGCCGGTTCTCCGACCGCTGCCCGGCCGCGCGAGCGCACTGCCGCACCGAGGCGCCGGTGGTCGCGGGCACCGGGATGGACCACCTCGTCGCGTGCCACCACCCCGCCGAGCCCATCGCGGAACCGGAGGTCCTGGTGAAGGGAGCGCCGGCATGAGCCTGCTGGAACTCGACGGCGTGCACGTGGTGCACAAGATCCGCTCGTCCGGCCTGTTCGGGCACGACTCGGTGCACGCCCTGACCGACGCGACGCTGACCGTCCGCCCCGGCGAGACGCGCGGCGTGGTCGGCGAGTCCGGGTGCGGCAAGACGACGCTGGCGAAGGTGGTCGTCGGGCTGCAGAAACCCACCCGGGGCGTGGTGCGCTACCGCGGGAAACCGGTGTCGGACCAGCGCGAGTTCGGCCGCGACATCGGCATGATCTTCCAGGACCCGTCGACCGCGCTGAACCGGCGGATGTCGATCGCCCGGATCGTGCGCGACCCGCTGGACGTGCACCGCGTCGGCACCCCGGCGCAGCGGGCCGAGCGGGTGCGGGAGCTGATGGAGCTGGTCGGCCTGCCGCCCAGCGTCGCGGACGCGGTGCCCGGCCAGCTCTCCGGCGGGCAGCGGCAGCGCGTGGCCATCGCCCGCGCCCTCGCGCTCGAACCGTCGCTGCTGGTCGCCGACGAGCCGACCTCCGCGCTGGACGTGTCGGTGCGCGCGCAGATCCTCAACCTGCTGCTCGACCTGCGCGAACGGCTGGGGCTGGCGATGATCTTCGTGTCGCACGACATCCAGACCGTGCGGAAGATGAGCGACCGCATCGTCACGATGTACCTGGGCCGCATCGTCGAGGACGCCCCGGCGGCGGCGATCCCGGGCGACGCGCACCACCCGTACACGCGGGCGTTGTTCTCCGCCACCCCCAGCCTGCTGAACCCGATCGAACCGATCGTCCTGACCGGGCCGGTGCCGTCCGCGGTCAACCCGCCGAGCGGGTGCGCCTTCCGCACCCGCTGTCCGAAAGCGACGGACGAGTGCGCCACCGCGGTGCCCCCGGCCGCCGACGCCGGCGACGGGCACACCTACCACTGCATCCACCCCGAGATCGAAGTGAGCGTGCGATGACTCGATTCACCGGCATCATCCCCCCGCTGTGCACCCCGTTCCGGGACGACTTCACGATCGACGTGGACTCGCTGCGCCGGCACCTGGACGTCCAGCTGGACGCGGGCGTGCACGGGGTGTTCGTGCTGGGCTCGTCCAGCGAGGTGGCGTTCCTGCCGGACCGGCAGCGGCGGGTGGTGATCGAGACGACGGTGGAGCACGTCGGCGGCCGCGTCCCGGTGCTGGCCGGGTGCATCGACATGACGACACTGCGGGTGGCCGAGCACATCCGGGTCGCCGAAGAAGCCGGCGCGGACGCGCTGGTCATCACCGCGCCCTACTACACCCGCACCCACACCGCCGAGATCGAGCAGCACTTCCGGCTGCTGCACGAGCGGGCCTCGCTGCCGATCTTCGCCTACGACATCCCGGTCGCGGTGCACTCGAAGCTGGACCGGGACATGGTGCTGCGGCTGGCCGCGGACGGGGTGCTGGCCGGGCTCAAGGACTCCAGCGGTGACGAGGCCGGGTTCGGCGCGCTGCTGCTGGACCGCCGGGAGCGCGGGCTGTCGGAGTTCGCCGTGTTCACCGGTTCGGAGCTGGTGGTGGACCTCGCGCTGCAGATGGGCGCGGACGGCGCGGTGCCCGGACTGGCCAATGTGGACCCGGCGGGGTACGTGACGATCTGGGACCGGTTCCGGGCGGGCGATTTCGCCGCGGCCCGGCGCGAACAGGACCGGCTGATGCGGCTGTACGACATCACGTGCGCCGCCCCGCCGGAGCGGATGGGCCGCGGCTCGGCCGGGCTGGGCGCGTTCAAGGCGGCGATGAAGATGCGCGGGTTCATCGACAACTCGGTGATGGCGCCGCCGCAGCTGCCGCTCAACGACGAGGAGCTGTTGCGCATCAAGGGCGCGCTGACCGAGGCGGGCCTGCTGTGATCCACTACGGCGCGGACTACAACCCCGAGCACTGGAGCGAAGACGTCTGGGACGAGGACGTCAAGCTGATGACCGAGGCCGGGGTCACGCTGGTCACGCTGGGCGTGTTCTCCTGGGCCAAGGTCGAGCCGCGGCCGGGCGAGTACGACTTCGGCTGGGTCGACGCGGTGATGGACAAGCTCGCGGCCGCCGGCATCAAGGTGGCGCTGGCGACGATGACCGCGTCGCCGCCACCGTGGCTGACCCACCGCCACCCCGAGGTGCTGCCGGTGCGCGAGGACGGAACCCGCCTCTCCCCCGGTTCGCGGCAGCAGTTCTGCCCGTCCAGCCCGGTCTTCCGGGAGCACGCGGCACGGCTGGTGGAGCAGCTGGCGAACCGCTACGGCGACCACCCGGCGCTGCACATCTGGCACGTCGGCAACGAGTACGGCTGCCACATCCGGGCCTGCTACTGCGACACCTCCGCCGAGGACTTCCGGTCCTGGCTGCGCGACCGGTACGGCTCGGTGGAGGCGCTGAACGCGGCGTGGTCGACCACCTTCTGGTCGCAGGGCTACTCGGACTGGGCGGAGATCCAGCCGCCGCGGGTGGCGCCGTCGTTCCGCAACCCCGCCCAGCAGCTGGACTACCAGCGGTTCTCCTCGGACGCGTCGCTGGCCTGCTACCGGGTGGAGGCCGACGTCCTGCGCCGGGTGACGCCGGACGTCCCCCTGACCACGAACTTCGTCGGGCTGGTGCAGAAGGCGCTGGACTGGCACGCGTGGGAGCCGCACGAGGACGTCGTGTCGCTGGACTCCTACCCCGAGCCCTACGACCCGCGCGGGCACGTCGAGGCGGCGTTCGGGTACGACGTGGTCCGGTCGCTCAAGGGCGGGCAGCCGTGGATGCTGCTGGAACACGCACCGAGCGCGGTGAACTGGCGCACGCACAACGGCGCCAAGGCCCCCGGCGTGATGCGGCAGGGCGTGCTGCAGGCGGTGGCGCGGGGGGCGGACGCCGCGATGTTCTTCCAGTGGCGGCAGAGCCGCGGTGGCGCGGAGAAGTTCCACTCGGCGATGGTGCCGCACGCCGGCGCGGGCACCCGCGTGTTCGCCGAGGCCCGCGCGCTCGGGCAGGACCTGGCGGCGCTGTCCGACGTGGCGGGCACCCGCGTGCGGTCGGACGTGGCGTTCCTGCACGACTGGAACAGCTGGTGGGCGCTGGAGCTGGACGCGCACCCGTCGGCCGACGTCACCCAGCTCGACGCGCACCTGGCGCACTACGCGCCGTTCTTCGACGCTGGCATCTCCTGCGACGTGGTGCGACCGGACCGCCTGGCCGGGTACCGGCTGGTCGTGGTGCCGAACCTGTACCTGCTCGACCCGGAGACCGCCGACGGCCTGCGGCGGTACGTCGAGGGCGGCGGGCACCTGGTGGTGTCGTTCTTCTCCGGCATCGTCGACTCCTGCGACCGGGCCCACCTCGGCGGCTACCCGGTGGCGCCGCTGCGGGAGGCGCTCGGGGTGTCGGTGGAGGAGTTCTGGCCGCTGGCACCGGGCATCTCGGTTCCGCTGAGTCCGGAGTGGACCGGGAGCGTGTGGTCGGAGGCCGTTTCGCTGGCGGGCGCGGACGCCGTCGCGACTTTCGGTGACGGTGACCTCGCGGGCTTCCCCGCGGTGACCCGCCACGCCTACGGCAGGGGCGTCGCCTGGTACCTCGGCACCCGGCTCGACCCGGCCGGGATGCGCGCGCTGGTCGACCGGGCCGCCGCGGAAGCGGGCGTGGCACCGGTCCTGCCCGGCCTGCCCGCCGGGGTCCAGGCCGTGCGCCGCGAGGGGCCCGGCCGGAAGTTCCTGTTCCTGCTCAACCACAACACGGAAGCGGTCGCGGTGGACGCCGGAGTCCCGGCGCCCGACCTGCTCACCGATTCGCCGCCCGCGACCCGGCACACGCTGCCACCGCGGGGCGTCGCTGTCCTCCGGATCGACTAACCGAAGGGAAGGCACATGAGATCGTTCGCAGCGTGGCGCGCGGTCCCGCTCCTCGTGGCGGTACTGCTCGCCGGTCTGCTCGGCGGCGGGGGCCCGGCCTCCGCCGACACCGCCAGACCGGGATTCGACCAGCAGGCGCTGTTCAACCCCAAGCAGGAGCAGGGCTACTTCTGCTTCCGCATCCCGGCCATCGTCAAGAGCACCAAGGGCACCCTCCTCGCGTTCGCCGAGGGCCGGGTCAACGACTGCGGCGACGCCGGTGACATCGACCTCGTCCTCAAGCGCTCCACCGACGGCGGCCGGACCTGGTCGCCGCTGGAGGTCATCAACTCCGGGGACGGCGACACCCACGGCAACCCGGTGCCGATCGTCGACCAGATCACCGGCCGGATCGTGCTGATCTCCACCTACAACGCGGGCCACACCGGCGGCAAGAACTGCGAGATGCCGTGCTTGCGGACCCCGCACGCGCAGTACAGCGACGACGACGGGCGCACCTGGTCCACCCCGGTGAACATCAGCGCCCAGGCGAGCAGGCCGGAGTGGAACGCCTGGTACGCCTCCGGTCCGGTGCACGGCATCCAGCTCACCAAGGGGCCGCACCGCGGGCGCCTGGTGTTCGGCGTGAACGCCGAAACCGCCGTGGGCGCCGACCCGGTGGCCAACCACGGCGCGCTCGTCTACAGCGACGACCACGGCCAGACCTGGCGCATCGGTGCGGTGGACACCTATTCGTTCCCGGCGAAGAGCCCCTACCCGCAGCGGCCCCAGGAGATCAGCGTCGTCGAGCTGGCCGACGGGTCGATCTACGCCGGCGGGCGCGAGCAGGGCGGTACCGACATCGGCAACCGCGACTACGCGATCAGCCGCGACGGCGGGGAGACGTTCAGCCAGCCGTTCCGGACGATTCCCGACCTGGTCACGCCGATCGTGCAGGGCTCGCTGCTGCGGCTGGACCGGCCGGGACCGGACCGGATCCTGTTCGCGTCGCCGTCGGACACCGACCGGCGGCGGTGGATGATGATCCGCTCGTCCTACGACGGCGGCCGGAGCTGGGAGAACGCCGAGCAGGGCACGCGGGTGACCGACGAGTGGTCCGGGTACTCGGACATGGTCCAGATCAGCGGGCGGTACGCGCGGACCACCGAGATCGGCCTGATGTACGAGGGCGGCCCGGTCGACGCGCGCGACGAGATCCGCTTCGCCCGCTTCACCGAGGACGTGCTGGGCTGGCGCAACTCGCCCGGCCCGACGACGCGGGACGTGTCCGGGGAGCGGTCGGACGCCTACCTGATCGGCGGCCCGGTTCCGGTGCCCGGCCGCTACGGTGACGCGCTCGACCTGGACGGGGTGGACGACTTCGTCCGCGTGCCCTACGACAGCTCCCAGGTCGTCGGCGCCGAGGACTTCACCTGGACCGGCTGGGTGCGGTACGGCGCGTCGACCGCCAACCAGGTGTTCTTCTGGATGGGCGGCATGGGTTCGACCGCGCCGCAGATCTGGCTGCGCGGCGAGCCCGGGGCGAACCGCCTGATCGCCTCGATGACGACCGCGGCCGGCTCCAAGCAGATCACGTCGGCGGGTGCGTTCAACGACCAGCAGTGGCACCACGTGGCGCTGCAGCGCACCGGCGGACAGCTGGTGTTGTGGGTGGACGGCGTGCAGGTGGCGGCCGGCCCGGCCGCGGCCGGATCGGTGACCGAGCGCGTGTCGTTCCAGTTCTGGCTGGGCCGCCGCCTCGACGGAGGCATGGGACTGGACGGCACCCTGGACGACGTCCGGCTCTACCGCAAGGCGCTGTCACCGTCCGAACTGACCGCGGTACGCACCGAAAACGCCCCGGTACGGGACGCCCTGGTGCTGCGGCTGCCGTTCTGAGCCGCGGAGTCCCGGCCCCGTACTCGCGGGGCCGGGACTTCAGTACGCGTCCAGCGTGGCGGTCGCCGCCTGCTGCCGCGGCGTGACCGGTCCGGCCGCGCCGTCGTCGGGGTGGCCGAGCAGGACCGCACCGTCCGGCGCGAGGACCCGCGTCGCCTCGCGGCCCTCCAGGATGAGAGGACGAGCCGCGGGAGCTGATCGAGGCCATCCCGCGGGTGGCCGGGTCGGTCACCCGCGAAGGCCGCGGCGTGCGGGTCCATGCGCTGCTCCCGGTGCTCAGGGGTAGAGGCCGCGCAGGCGGTGCGCCTCGGCGACCCGCTCGACGGCCTGCGCGGTGGCGGCGGTGCGCAGCGGCCTGCCGGTGGCGGTCGCGTGCGCCAAGACCTGCTCCCAGGCCTGCAGCATCCGCCGCCGCAGCCGGTTCTCGACCTCGTCGGCGCTCCACCAGTACGCCTGGTTGGCCTGCACCCACTCGAAGTACGACACGATCACCCCGCCCGCGTTGGCCAGGATGTCCGGCACCACCAACTGACCGTTGGCGGTGAACACGGCGTCCGCGTCGGGTGTCGTCGGGCCGTTCGCACCTTCGACGATGACCTTGGCCCGTACCCGGGGGGCGTTGGCCGCGGTGAGCACTCCCTCGACCGCTGCCGGGACGAGCAGGTCGGCGTCCCACTCCAGCAGGTCGGCCGGGCTGATCGCGTCGGCGCACGGGAAGCCGACCACGGAGCCGGTCGCGTCGACGTGCGCCTCCAGGGCGGGGATGTCCAGACCCCCGGGGGCCGCGATCGCGCCATACTGGTCACCGGCCGCGACGACGCGCAGACCCGCCTCGGCGAGGAACCGGGCCGCGCCGCGCCCGACCTTGCCGAAGCCTTGGACGGCCGCGGTGGCCCGCGTGGCCGCCACCACGCGGTGCGCCAGCGCCGCCAGTCCGATGTGGACCACGCCGCGGGAGGTGGCGCTGGATCGGCCGCGAGAGCCGCCGAGGCTCATGGGCTTGCCGGTCGCGACGCCGAGCACGGTGTGGCCCTGCTGGACGGAGAAGGTGTCCATCATCCAGGCCATGGTGTCCTCGTCGGTGCCGATGTCCGGGGCCGGGATGTCGCGCTCGGGGCCGATGAGCGGGCTGATCTCACTGGTGTAGCGGCGGGTCACGCGCTCCAGTTCGGCGCGGCTGTGGTGGCGGGGGTCGACGCGGATACCACCTTTCGCGCCGCCGTAGGGCACGTCGAGCAGCGCGCACTTCCACGTCATCCACATCGCCAATGCGCGGACCTCGTCGAGGGTGACGTGGGGGCTGTAGCGCAATCCGCCCTTGGCGGGTCCGCGGGAGAAGTTGTGCTGCACCCGGTGTCCGATCAGCACCTCGGTCTCGCCGGTGTCGCGGCGCAGCGGGATGCTGACCGTCACCTCACGGCGTGGGTTGGCGAGCATGTCGTACATGCCTTGGTCGTAGCCCAGCAGGGCCACCGCTTCCCGCAGTTGCGTACGGGCGTCGTCGAGCGGGTTCGCCGGCGGGTTCCCGCCCAGGCCGCTGACGTGCGGGACGCCCATGCTCTCGGCCGGGCCGGTGACCGCGGACGCCGGCATCCCGACCGCGATGCTGGACCGGAAGTCGCTCAGGGAGTTGCCGTCGACATCGGCCAGCACGCCGCCCGCAGCCGCGTGAACCGGCAGCGTGGTCCCGACACCGCGGGGGACCGCCGGGTGCCTGCGTTCCTGTGGTAGCGAGGGGCCGCCGGCGGCGGTCGCGGGATCGGTCATCACGTGCTCCAAGTCGCTGGGGGTCGACCTCATCGTCGGCGACCGGCGACCACGGCGGCATGTCCGAACAGCACTGTCCGACCCGGACTGCTTGTGCAACCATGTCGGCATGGTGACGGTCGGCGACCTCGTCGCGGTGGCATCGCTCAACCTCGTCCCGGCTCATCTGGCGGACGCGTCGGCGGTGCTGCGCTGGGCGGCCACCAGCGAGCTGCCCGATCCCACGCCCTTCCTGGAGGGTGGCGAGGTGCTGCTGACCACCGGACTGCAGACCGCCGAGTGGGACCAGGAGTGGTCGCGGTACGTCGACCGGCTCATCGCGGCGCGGGTCGCGGCGATCGGCTTCGGCACCGGGCTCACCCACGAGGCACTCCCGGCTGGCCTGGTCGCGGCGTGCCGCGACCAGGGGATGAACCTGGTCGAGGTACCGAGGGCCACAACCTTCGTGGCGATCAGCCACACCGTCGCCTCGCTGCTGGAGTCCGCGGCCGACGCCCAGGCCCGGGCCCAGCTCGACGCCCAGCGCAGGCTGACCCAGGCCGCGCTGCTGCACGACACCCCGACCCACCTGGTCGCCACGCTGGCCGAGGTGCTCGACGGAGCGGCGACGCTGCTCGGACCGGACGCCGTCCCGCTCACCGGCCCGCGGTGCGACGCGGTCGACGTCGCGGTCGTGCACGCCGAAGTGGAGCGTCTGCGCCCCAGTGGCCGCCGCGCCGCCGCCACTGTGCAGACCCGCGCGGGGACACTGGTCGTGCAGCCCATCGGCATCAGTGGACGGCCGTCGTCGCACCTCGCGGTGCAGGTCCCCGGGCGGCTGGGTGACACCGAGCGAACCACGGTCGCGGCGGCTGTCGCGCTGCTGGGCCTGACCGCCGAGACCCGCCGGGAACGCCGCGACCAGGTACGCAGGCTCCGGGTGCGCGCGCTGGAGTTGCTGGTTCAGGGCGATGTGCGTTCGGCGACCATCGTGCTGGACGCGGCTGGGGACCCGCCGGGGTTGGTACCCCCGCGCGTCGTCGTGGCGCGCGCGTCCGGCGGCGCCGAGGCCGTGGAGGAGGGGCTGTCGGTCCTCGAGCGGGCAGGCGATTTCGCCGCGCCCGTCGAGGACGAACTGTGGCTGCTCGCCCCGCCGGCGCGGATCGACAGCGCCGTGGCCGCCCTGACCGGCCTCGGGCTCCTGGTCGGCGTGGGCGACACGGTCGCCGTGACGGACGTGCGACGAAGCGTGGCCAACGCGGGCCACGCACTGGCCACGGCCTCGCCCGCCGCTCCGGTGGTGCGCTGGAGCACGGTGGTGGACGAGGGTGCGCTCACCGTGCTCGACCCGGAGCGGGCGACCGCGTTCGCGCGGTCGTTCCTGTCCCGCCTTGGCGAGGACCCCGATCTCCTCGAGACGCTGAGCAGTTTCCTGCGGCACAACGGCTCACGCCTCAAAGTCGCCCAGGAGCTGGCCGTGCACCGCAACACGGTCGGCAATCGGATCGACCAGATCGAGCGTGCACTGGGCGCCTCCCTCGACGCGCCGCAGACCAGGGTCAGCGCGTGGATCGCGGTGCAGGTGGCCACCGAGTGGGCGCGCTGACCGATGTTCAGTATGCACAACGGCCCGGCGGGCAAGAGTGCACAACTGCCCTGTTGCGGTCGGCGCCGACCCCATAGCGTGCCGCCCAACCACAAGGAGAGGTCATGAGGGTGCTACCCGTGCTGATGGCGCAGACACCGCCGATGCCACCAGGTGACGCCGTCGCCAGGCTGCACGACCACGTGCTCGACCAGGTCGGTGAATTTCCCGGTACCCGGCTCGTCGTCTACCCGGAGTTCCACACCTGCGGGACCGCTGGGTCCCGGTCCGAGCGCCACCGCCAGTACGAGGAGATGGCCGAACCGCTGGACGGGCCCCGCGTGCGGGCGCTGCGCGACATCGCCCGGGAAGCAGGTGTCTGGCTCATCCCGGGGACCGTGGTCGAGCGTGGACCGCGCGGGGAACTGTTCAACACCGCTCTGGCCATCGCGCCCGACGGCACGCTGGCCGCCCGCTACCGCAAGATCTTCCCCTGGCGGCCGGTGGAGCCGTTCACTCCGGGCGCCGAATTCGTCACCTTCGACATCCCCGAGGTCGGCCGCCTCGGCCTGGCGGTCTGCTACGACCTGTGGTTCCCCGAGGTCATCCGGCAGCTGGCGTGGCTCGGCGCGGAGTGCGTGGTGCTCCCCACTCAGACCTCCACCACCGACCGCGAGCAGGAACTCGTGCTCGCCAGGGCCGCGGCGATCCAGAACCAGGTGTTCGTGCTCAGCGTCAACGCGTCCGGCCCGGTGGGAACCGGGCGGACCATCGCCGTGGACCCGGAGGGCCTCGTCCGCTGCCAGACCTCGGGCAGCAGCCCGGAGACCCTCACCGACGTCCTCGACCTCGACGCGGTCACCCGCGTGCGCGCGCACGGCACCTGCGGACTGAACCGCATGTGGTCCCAGGCGCGGCCGGGCGACCCCGTGGTGCCGCTACCGCTTTACGACGGCCGTATCGAGCCGAGCCGGTGGGAACCCCTGCCCTGAACGGAGAGACCCATGCCGACTGAATCCCCGGGCCTGCGGCGAACGCTCACGCTGTGGCCGCTGGTCTTGTTCGGAATCGCCTACGTGACACCGTTCGTCGTCCTGACGACCTTCGGTATCTTCGCCGAGGCGAGCAACGGCACTCTCGCCGCCACCTATGCCCTGGCCACCGGCGCGATGATCTTCACAGCGCTGAGCTACGGCAAACTCGCCGGGCTCTACCCGCAGGCGGGCTCCGCCTACACCTATGCCCGCCGCGCGATCGGCGCGAAGGTCGGGTTCATGACCGGCTGGGCGCTGCTGCTGGACTACCTGTTCCTGCCGATGGTGGTGTGGCTCTTCGGCACCGCCTACCTCACCGACCAGTTCCCGATGGTGCCCGGCTGGGTGTTCCTGCTCGCGTTCATCGTGCTCACCACCACGCTCAACGTGATCGGGATAAGCGTCGCGACGAGGGTCAACCTGGCTCTGATCAGCTTCCAGGTCTTGGTGCTCGTGTTCTTCGTCGTGTTCTCTTTGGACGCCGTCGTCGAAACCTCGGGTGTGGCGGGCCTGGCGAGCGCGGAACCGTTCTGGAATCCGGCCTCGACCCTGGCCGCGGTCTCCGGCGGCGCCGCGCTGGCCGCCTACAGCTTCATCGGGTTCGACGCCGTGAGCACCTTCGCCGAGGAGACCGTCGAACCGCGGCGCACCGTTCCCCGCGCCATCGTGCTGACCGCCGCCGGGGCGGGCGGCATCTTCATCCTGGTCGCCTATGCGGTCCAGCTGGTGCACCCCGGCGGGGTCTTCGCCAACGCCGACAGCGCCGCGCTCGACATCGCCAAGGAAATCGGCGGCGACCTCTTCGGCGCGGTGTTCCTGGCCACGGTGATCGTCGCCCAGTTCACCGCAGGCATCCCCATCCAGGCCGCGGGCGCCCGCCTGATGTACGCGATGGGCCGAGACGGCGTCCTGCCGAAGAAGCTCTTCGCCGCGATCCACCCGCGCTTCCGGACGCCTTTCCTGAACATTCTGATCACCGGCGCGATCGGCCTGCTCGCCCTCGTCCTCACGGTCACCACGTCGACCTCGTTCATCAACTTCGGGGCGTTCATGGGCTTCTCCGTGGTGAACATCGCCGTCATCGCCCAATACTTTCGCGACCGGCGTACCGTGCGCCGCAATCCCGTCACGTGGATCATCCTGCCCCTGTTCGGCCTGTTCTTCGTAGGCTGGCTGATCATCAGCCTGGACGGCAAAGCCCTTGTCCTCGGCGCCGTCTGGGCGGCCGTCGGCCTCGGCTGGCTCGCCTACCTCACCCGGGGATTCCGCCTCGCACCGCCCGAACTCGACCTCGACGACACCAGCCACGCCGGCAGTACACAGCCCCGCGGCACGGTCCGCTGAGACGCGCCATACGCGACCGCGTACGTTTCGCCGCGTTGTGGCCGTACAGTCCGCGCACCAGGTCGTGACAGCCGTTCGCCATCCACGACCGGCGCTCCTCGCCGTGGGGAACGGCCGTCCTGCAGCCGCTCGGTTCGTCACGGTCACGATGGGCTCGTCATCGGGCTGACTTTCCTGTTCGGGTTCGGCAACGTGCTGAACCTCGCCCAGCTGCGAACCCGAGTTCCATTCCCCTGGGCTTGGTACATCTTTCGTGTTTATGGGTCCATTGGTTCCTCGCGCTCACTCGATCAGGGAGATCTCGACGCTCGGGCGCATGGACGGACGGATGAGTGTGAACTCCGTCTGTGTTCAAAGGAACAGGTGGGCTCACAAGCACACCCGGCCGCAGATCAGGCGCACCTTTGTTCATGCCCGTCTCCGCACAGAGTCCTAACCTGGAGAACTTTCTCACCCAGGAGCAGTGATGCATATTCTAAAATCGAGAGAAACAAACGGTCTTCGCACCCGTGGCGCGATGGTTGGTTTACTCGCCGGATGCATGCTGATTTCCACCGGATCGACCATGGCGTCGGCGGCAGAAACATCTGGCGACAATTTGCCGAACACCAAGAACGAAGTCCTCGTGCATGAAATCAAAGCGGGATGCACAGAGAATCCAGAAAGTATTGTCTGCAAGACGGATGAAAAATATTGGGCCAACGTCGATTCCCGCGCCAAATCCGTTATCGCGAAACTGGAAGCGGATAAGGATTTCATGGCGAGTGTCATGCCGAGCAAGCCGGGAATCCCACCGACGAAACCGATTGATCCAAAGCTCACCGCTGGGCTCGTAGTGGACAAGGCGCTCGCGCATCCCGAGTTCAAGAAGTATGCAAGCCGTTTGAAGCCATCAGCATCGAGCATAGCCGCATGGGCCGCTAGTGTCGCCACCACGGGAACGGTCGCAGTACTGACGGGTCAAGCCAGCGGACAGGATGTGGCCGAGACGGCGGTTTCCGGGGTACCCGTTGTCGGGCAGCTCTACGGCTTCTCGCAAGCCGCGAGCAAGGACGACGCCGAAGGCATGATCACGAACTCGATCGCACTCGCAGGAATTGCCGCGGCAGTTGCCGGCAACCCAGTTACCGGGTCGGCCGCCTCCGTGGGCCTAGCCGCCTATGAACTCGGCAAACTCTTCAAGGAAAAGCTGATCGACCAACAGAGCGGCAGAGACTGGACTTCCAATCCACCCGAGGATATCGACGAACTGTACGAGGCCGGCGCGCATATCTCCTGGACCGAGCACGACAACGCAACAGTGGACCTCGGCAGCGGACAGGACTCGCAAACCATAATCTTCGACTCTCGGCGGCCGGAAACCCTTGTGACCGACCAACCGCGAGTCAGCTACACGCTCAACGGAAGCGAAAACCCAGGAATCACCGGCGGTCCGATCGTCATCAGCGGAAAGATGGGCGGCTCATTCGACGTCAAGGATATTTCTTTTTCCCAGGCCGGAAGGACGGTGCCCGGGAATTGCGAAGACAACATCATCACGACCATGGGCACAGTTACCATGGATGAAGATGGAGGATTTTATCGAACTCTATTCTGTGCACCAAAAGAGGATGTGACCGTCACGCAGGACAACCCCGTTTCCGTGAAAATCACTTATGAAAAATACGGGGAGACTACTGCCGCTCCCGCCGACATGTCCATGTCATTCGAGGTAACCCCGGAAAACGGAGGCCCGGTCACCGCTGGGGTCCCCAATTTCAGCGTGCAGCTGTAGTGTGCCGGACGACAGCATTTGACCCCGTTCGCGCGGGGCGTCGCGCGGGAACCGTCACCGGCCACGAGAGGTCGGTGACGGTTCCACGGATCAGCCCATTTTCGGATGTCTCGCACGAGGTAGGAGAGGGGCCGCAGCGGATCACCCGCGAGGAGCTGCCACACCCGTCCGGTCGAACCTCGTGATGCCACGGGGCGGTCGGCGTCGCCCGCGCCCAGCAACTGGCTGGCCAGGCCACTGACCAGCCGCACCATGAGGAAGCTGCCGCGGATGCCCTGACCGCGAGTCAGGGCGACCCCCAGCCCGACCGGATCTCCGGTCCGGGCCTGTGCCACGGCGTCGCCGGGTACCTGTTCTGCGACTCCTGCAGTCGGCGCATGAACGGTAAGACACGTCGCGGGATTCGTCGCTTCGCGGGGGCGAGAAGTCGGGACGGTGACGACCCTGCCGGCCCGCGCCACCTCGACATCGAAGGCGGTGCTCCGGACCCGGCCGCCCTGGTGTCCCTGGCCACGAAGCGCTCAATGCGGAACGTATGCAGCGGCCACCCCTGCGTCACCGCATCCAGCGCGGCCTGGCGCCAGGGCCGGCCCGCAGCGGTGGACACGCCCGCCGTCAGAGGACTGCCGAGATAGGTCACGAGGTCGAGCACGCTGGAGCGCGACCGGCTGCGCCGTCGAGCGACCTCACGCCGCCTGTCTGCCCTGGCTGATCATGTCTGCGAGTCTTGACCATACGTGTTCCTCGAAACGCCTCAAGGTCGTTTCATCCTGCGCTCCCTCGGCAACCACGACGACCAGACCCCATACGACCTCGCGGCAGTGATTGGTCCTGGTGATGAGCAAATCAGCAGCCAGCTCGTCTTCGCGGACAATCCGGAAGGCATGACCAGAATCGCCTTCACCAACACGTCGGAAAGGTTCTCGTTCCTCGACGCGGAGGCCGACGAGGAAGCCGCGCTGAGCCGCCGGCTGGGCCGAGCCCAGGGCGCAGTCCGGAACTCGTGGCAAGCTCGACGTCACCGCGGCTGGCCCGGAGCAGATCGTCGGCCCGCTAGACCAGTTCATCGCCCAGCCGGGGTGCCCTTGGCGTCGCGGGCGTAGGTGGTGCGGACGCCGTTGTCGGTGACCTTGGTGATGCCGAGGGCGGACTGCACGAACTGGTGCGTGTAGGTGGTCGCTCCGGCCTTCTCGACGATGGTGTTGGGCTGGGTCTGGTCGGTCGTGCCGTAGCCCGCCGAGAAGACCTGTTGCCCGTTGGAGGTCACTGACCTGCCGAGTCACCCTGGCCGGCCCGACGATCGCCGCAGCAAGCCTGGCCGCCCAGGACGCCGCCACGGCACAGCAACGCGGCAACGGCGGAGCGGACCAGGCGCTGGGACGACCTGGTCCCATGCTTGTGGTGCCCCCGGCAGGACTCGAACCTGCGACCTAGAGATTAGAAGGCTCTTGCTCTATCCGGCTGAGCTACGAGGGCCTGGCGCCGACGACCACAGGCCGTCCTGACCTGCAGTTTAGTCAACGTCACTTCCCCTATCGCCGGACGGCGGGGGAACGTTTCAACCTCGGCCGATGAACGGCATCTTCGTCGCCGTCACCGTCATGAACTGCACGTTCGCGGTGAGCGGGAGGGCCGCCATGTACCGCACGGCCTCCGCGACGTGTCTCACATCGAACGTCGGTTCGGGCAGTTCGCGGCCGTCGGCCTGGCGGGCGCCCCGCGCGATGCCCGCGGTCATCTCCGTCGCCGCGTTGCCGATGTCGATTTGACCACACGCGATGTCGTACGCGCGCCCGTCCAGCGACAGCGACTTCGTCAGGCCGGTGATGGCGTGCTTCGTCGCCGTGTAGGCCGCGCTGCCGGGGCGCGGGGTGTGCGCGGAGATGGAGCCGTTGTTGATGATGCGGCCGCCGCGCGGGTCCTGGTGCTTCATGATCCGGAACGCCTCCCGCGCGCACAGGAACGCGCCGGTCAGGTTCACCGCCACGGTCTGCTGCCACGCCTCGACCGGGATCTCGTCCGGGTCGCCAGCCGGGCCGAACGTGCCGGCGTTGTTGAACAGTACGTCGACCCGGCCCCAGCGGGCCGTCACCGCCTCGAACAGGGCGCTGACCTGCGCGGGGTCGGCGACGTCGGCCGCGTGCACCAGGGCGTCCGGCGCGCCGGCGGCGGTCTCCGCCAGCGCGTCGGCCCGGCGACCGGCCAGCGCGACGCGGTAGCCGTCCTCCAGCAGCGCCCGCGCCACGTGCCGGCCGATGCCGGAACCCGCACCCGTCACGACCGCCACCCCACCCATGCGCACCTCCCGCTCAGACCCGAACCTGCGACCCAGAGATTAGAAGGCTCTTGCTGCCCAGCCGGGCACCTCCCGCTACACAGTCAACACGACCTTGCCACGTCCGTGCCCGGTCTCGATCTCCCGGTGCGCGTCGGCCGCCTCGTCCAGGGGGTACGTCCGCCGCACCAGGAAGCTCAGCTCGCCCCGGTCGTACATGCCGGCCAGCTCGGCGAGCCGCTCGGCCGACCGCTGCCCGCGCACCAGCTGCACGCCCAGTGACTCCGCCCGGCCGTGGTCCACCAGGGTGACGACGCGACGTCGCTCCTTCACCAGGGCGAGTGAAAGATCGAGCGCCGGACCACCCGCCCCGTCCAGGACCGCGTGCACCCCACCGGGTGAAAGCGCTCGCAGCCGGTCCTCCAGGCCATCGCCGTAGACGACCGGCGTCGCCCCGAGTGAGCGCACGTACTCCTGGTTCGCCTCGCTCGCGGTGCCGATCACGGACGCGCCCCACCGCCGCGCCAGCTGCACCGCCGCCGTGCCGACCGAACCCGCCGCCGCGTGGATCAGCACCGTCTCCCCCTGGCCGACGCCGAGCTGCCGCAACGCCAGGTACGCCGTCTGGGTTCCGGCGGTGAACCCACCCGCGACGGTCCACGGCATCCCGGCCGGCTTGGCGGTGATCTGGTCCTGCCCGACCACCACGTACTCGGCGTAGCAGCCCAGCACGTTGAAGCCGAGCACCTCGTCACCGACCGACCACGCGACCCCGTCCCCGGCCTGGTCGACCACGCCGGCGAACTCGTTGCCGGGGATCCGCGGCCAGGTCAGGCCCGTCGCGTACGGCGGCTCCCAGCCGCCCCGGACCGCCGCGTCGAACGGCCGGACCCCCGCCGCCCGCACGCGGACCCGGACCTGTCCCGGACCCGCCTGGGGGTCCGGGAGGTCCATGGTGCGCAGAACGTCGGGACCACCGGGTTCGGTGAACGCCGCTGCCTTCATGAAGTGCCTCCTCGATTCGACCTGCGAGATCAACGGTGACACCTCCAGTTAACTAGAGGTCAACGACGAAAAAAGCTCCCCGCGCCCGTGGACGCGGGGAGCCTCGTCGTGACTCAGAAGTTGATCATGTGTCCGGCGAGGCCGTGGATGGCCTCCTTGACCGCCTCGCCGAGGGTCGGGTGCGCGTGCACGTTCCGGGCCACCTCGTGCACCGTCAGGTCCCACTGCTGCGCCAGCGTCAGCTCCGGCAGCAGCTCGGTCACGTCCGGCCCGATCAGGTGGGCGCCGAGCAGCTCGCCGTACTTGCCGTCGGACAGGATCTTGACGAAACCACCCGAGTCGGCCAGGCCGTGGGCCTTGCCGTTGGCCGTGAACGGGAACTTGGCGACCTGCACGTCGTAGCCCTGCTCACGCGCCTGCGCCTCGGTCAGGCCGAAGCTCGCGACCTGCGGCTGGCAGTACGTCGCGCGCGGGATCATCGTGTAGTCGAGCTCCATGGTCTCCGCGCCGCCGATCGTCTCGGCCGCGACGATGCCCATCGACTCCGCCGCGTGGGCCAGCATCAGCTTCGCGGTGACGTCACCGATCGCGAAGATGTGCGGCACGCTCGTGCGGCAGCGCCCGTCGACCGCGATGGCGCGGCGCTCGGTCAGCTCGACGCCGGTGTTCTCCAGCCCGTAGCCCTCGACGCGCGGCTGGAAGCCGATCGCCTGCAGGACCTTGTCGGCCTCCAGCGTCTGCTGGCTGCCGTTGCTGGACACGGTGACCTTGACCTTGTCGCCGCTGTCGTCGATGCTCTCGACCTTCGTGCCGGTCAGGACCTTGATGCCGAGCTTCTTGTAGCGCTTGGCCAGCTCCTTGGACACGTCCGCGTCCTCGAGCGGCACCATGCGGTCCAGGAACTCGACGATCGTCACGTCCACGCCGTAGTTGTGCATGACGTAGGCGAACTCGACGCCGATCGCGCCGGCGCCGGCGATGATGATGCTGCCCGGCAGCTCACGGGAGAGGATCTGCTCCTCATACGTCACCACGCGCTCGGACAGCTGCGTGCCCGGCAGCAGCTTGGTGGTGGCGCCGGCGGCGATGATGCAGTGGTCGAAGGTGACGGTCTCGGTGCCGTTCTCACCGGTGACCTCGATGGTGTGCGCGTCGGTGAACTTGCCGCGTCCGGTGAACTCCTGGATGTTGTTCTTCTTCATCAGGAAGTGCACGCCCTTGACGCGGCCGTCGGCGACCGAGCGGCTGCGGTCGAACGCGGCGCCGTAGTCGAAGGTGATCGGCCCGTCCGAGCTGATCCCGAAGGTCTTGGCCTCCTTGGTGACCAGGTGGGCCAGCTCCGCGTTGCGCAGCAGCGCCTTCGACGGGATGCACCCGACGTTCAGGCACACGCCGCCCCAGTACTTCTCCTCGACGATCGCCGTCTTCAGGCCGAGCTGCGAAGCCCGGATCGCCGCGACATACCCGCCGGGCCCGGCACCCAGCACCACAACGTCGAAATGCGCACTCATACCCGCCACCCTATGCCCTCGCGGGCGAGCCGGTCGTGGGTGCTCGGACCCACGACCGGCCCCTGATCAGGCGCGCTCGAGGATCACGACGGGGATCTTGCGGTCCGTCTTCTTCTGGTACTCGTCGTAGTCCGGCCACACCTTCGCCATCTTCGGCCAGAGCACCTCGCGCTCGGAGTCGGTGGCGGTGCGGGCCTTCGCGGTGAACTTGTCGGCCTTGACCTGCACCTTGACCCCGGGGTTGGCCTGCAGGTTGAGGTACCAGCCGGGGTGCTCGGGCGCGCCGCCCTTGGACGCGACGATCACGTAGTCGCCCTCGTGCTCCTGGTAGATCAGGGCGAACTTGCGCTCCTGACCGGTCTTGCGGCCGATGGTGGTGAGGATCAGGATCGGGGCGCCCTTCTCCCAGTCGTGACCGACTTCACCATCGGTCTCCTCGTAGCGGCGGACGTGTTCGTCACCGAAGAGCATGCGGGGTCCTTTCGTCTCGACAGAGTTCTCCGTGAATGCGCAACGCGGGGCGCGGCGGGGGTATTTCCGGGGTCACTTTCGGTGATCCCCACTCGCTCGGGTGGTCCTGACCAGGCAAAAGCCGGAAATCGACCTAGAATTCGGCCCAACGCCGACCGCGGGAGGAACGATGAGCGACCGGCAGCACGTGACGCTCGAGGACGTGGCGAGGACCGCCGAGGTCTCGCTCGCGACGGCGTCGCGTGCGCTCAACGGCACCACCAGAGTGCGCGACGACCTGCGGGAGCGGGTCCTGTCGGCCGCGGCGGAGCTGGCCTACACGCCCAACGCGCACGCGCAGGCTCTCGCCGGCGGGTCGCGCCGGACGGTGGGCGTGATCTGCCACGACATCAGCGACCCGTACTTCGCGGCGATCACCCGTGGGGTGATGCGGGTGGCCGACAGCCACGGCCTGCTCGTGATGCTGGCCGGCACGTTCGCCGATCCGGATCGCGAGCTGGCGTGCGTCTCGACGCTGCGGGCGCAGCGGGCGTCGGCGATCCTGCTGACCGGTTCGGCGTTCGAGGACCGGGCGTGGGAGCGGCGGATGGCGGCCGAGCTGGAGCCCTACCGGCGCGGGGGCGGGCGGGTGGCCGTCGTGACGCGGCACCGGTCGCTCAAGGCGGACACGATCGCGCCGGACAACCGGGGCGGCGCGCGGGCCCTCGCCGAGGCGATGCACCGGCTGGGCCACCGGCTGTTCGCGGTGGTGACGGGGCCGCCGCAGCTGACCACAGTGGCCGATCGGGTGGCCGGGTTCCGGGA
>NZ_PQHY01000004.1:0-187378 GCF_003385175.1 Amycolatopsis ruanii | reverse complement strand
ACCCCCGACGGCCACACCACGCCCGCCCGGCCCCGGCCGCACCTTGCGATTGCCTTACGTTCCGGGGAACGCGGGCGCGCGTGGTGTGGCCGTCGGGGGTGCTGGTGATCGGCGGGGTGGCCGGGGGCGTGATGGCGGCGCTCGCATGCACCCGGGCCAGTGGTGACACGCGACAGCGTAGTCGGGGCGGTGAGCGAAGGAGCGTTGTCTCGATCCGAGCCGGGAACCCTGACCAGGGCAACGATTGCACCCGCCAACCTTGGCCGGGGTGGAACGATCGGCGATCGGGTAGAACTGAGATGTGCCCGCTCGCCGCCCGCCACGCACCGCACCCACCACCGGCCGCGCCACCCGCACCGCCGGGGCGAAACCGGCGCCCGGCGACGTCGACGCCCTGACCGACGCCTTCCTCACGGCATCGCGTCTGCTGGTCGCGGTGTCGGCGCGGTCGATCAGCGCGGTCGACGAGTCGATCACGGTGGCCCAGTTCCGGGTGCTGGTCGTGCTCGACAGCCGGGGACCGGCGAAGCTGACGACACTGGCCGGCCACCTCGCCGTCAACCCGTCGACCGCCTCCCGCATGGTGGACCGGCTGGTCGCCGCCGGCCTCGTCGACCGCGAGACCAGCCCCACGTCCCGCCGCGAACTGGTCGTCGGCCTGACCGGTGACGACGCCGCGGTCGTGCGATCGGTGACCCGGCGGCGGCGCGCGGAGATCACCCGGATCGTGACCAGGATGCCGGTCACCTCTCGCCGCGGCCTCGTGCGGGCGCTCCGCGCCTTCACCGAAGCAGGAGGCGAACCGCCGGTCGACGGGGGTGCGGACGTCCCGTGGCTGTGACCGGGGGACGTCAGCGCGCGGAGCCGCCGCCGGCGAAGGCGGCCTCGATGTCGTCTCCGGTGAGCCGGCGGGGGCCGACGTAGTAGATGGTCGATCCGGCGGGAACCTCGGCGTCCCAGGGCGGGTTGACGACGAGCCGCTCGCCGGTCCGGATGGCGAGCAGCGTGGACCGGTGCTGCCGGCTCAGCGTCGTCTGGCACCGCTCGACGGGCACCGCCGCCGGGAGCACCGCGGAATAGGTGTTGGCGCCGCCGTGGGTCATCAGCTCGGCGTACACCTCCGCTATCCCGGGGGAGGTCAGTTCCTCGGTGACCATCCGCGGGGTGTGCCACTGCACGCACCGGAAGCCGGGATCGACGTAGTGGATGAGATCCGCCCGTGCCATGTCCCGCAGGGTGATCACGACGTGCGCGTCCGGGGCGAGGTGATCCACCGTGACGGCGATCGCGAGGGCCTCGTTGTCGTCCCGGGCGTCGATGAGGACCGCACGAGCACGCTGCACCACGGCGCGCCGCAGGACCTGCTCGCCGGTGAGGTCACCCCGCACGAAGTCGATGTCCTGTTCGGGCATCGGATGGGTGGTGACCTCGTCCCAGGCGCACAGGACGATCCGGCCGGCTCCGTCCGCGACCAGTTCCCGGACCAGCCGCTCGGTGCGCCCGGCGGTGTAGCCGAGCAGCACCACGTGGTCGGCCGCGGTCACGGTGGCAACTCCCTGCATCCGCCGTCCTTTCGCCTCTTCCAGCACCGCGGCGAGCTTGGTGAACACGGTGGTCAACGTGACGATGCCGCCGATCACGACGTAAGCGCCGACGACGTGTCCGGCTCCCGAGACCGGGTAGAAGTCGCCGTAGCCGACCGTGGCCGCGGTGACGACGAAGTACCACCAGTAGTTGGCCGGTCGGACGAGGTCGCTGCCGGCCGGCTCGGCCAGCGCCATGAGCGGCCAGCTGGTGACGAACACGAACACGATGACCAGGACCGGCGTGAGCCAGCTGCGGAGGAACACCAGGCGGGCGATCAACCGGGTGAGAAAGATCGGCACAACGGGGCTCCTGCACGGCATCGTGGACCGGTGGAGTGTAGCCCGGCCACGGCGCCGCGCACCGTGGTGGACGGTGTCGGCGGTGCTCCAGCGCCGTCTCCAGCTGACGGCGTGAACTCCGGGACGAGCGCCGGCCGGGCAGTCGCGGGCGCAGCTCAGCTGAGTTCGGCGAACTGCTCGGTCTGGCGCGTCGTGCCGGCGACGATGAGGGTGTCGCCCGGAAGGACGACGGTGTCCTGGGTGGCGTAGGTGAAGTCCTGCCCGGGCCGTTTGATGCACACGACGGTGACCCCGTACTTGGCGCGGATCCCGCTCGCGCCCAGCGGCTTGCCGACGGCGAACGCGGGTGCGCGGGTCTTGACCATGGCGAAGTCGTCCTCGAACTCGATGTAGTCCAGCATCCGCCCGGTGACCAGGTGCGCGACCCGTTCGCCCATGTCGTGTTCGGGCAGCACGACGTGGTGCACCCCGACCCGCTCCAGGATCCTGCCGTGTTCCCGGCTCGTCGCCTTGCCCCAGATGTCGTCGATGCCGAGGTCGACCAGCAGGGACGCGGTGAGGATGCTGGCTTCCAGCTCGGTGCCGATGGCGACCACCGCGCGGGAGAACTCGGGCACGCCGAGCTGGCGCATGGCCTCGATGTCGGTGGAGTCGGCGCTGACCACCTGGGTGAGCTGGCCGGACAGGCTCTGCACGATGCGGGGACTGCGGTCGATGCCGAGCACCTCGACGTCGCGCTTGGCCAGTTCCAGGGCCAGCGACGCGCCGAACCGGCCCAGGCCGATGACCACCACACCCGCTTCTCGCTTGTCAGCCAACGATCGGTCGCTCCTCGGGAAGTTCGTAGCGGCGTGCCCGGGCCCGCAGCGCCAGGGCGGCACCGAGGGTGAGCGGGCCGAGCCGCCCGATGAACATCAGCACCGTCAGCATGACATGCCCGGCGGCGGGCAGGTCGGCGGTGATGCCGGTGGACAGGCCGACGGTCGCGAACGCCGAGACCACCTCGAAGGCCACCTGGTCCAGTGTGAACGGGGTGATCGTGAGCAGGAACCAGATGCCCGCGATCACCACCCCCACCCCGAGCAGCGCGATGGTCAGCGCCTGGCGCTGGACGTCGTCGGGCAGCCGCCGCCGCAGCACGTTGACCCTGGGCTCGCCGCGCAGCTCGGCCCAGATCACCACGGCCAGGAGCGCGAAGGTGGTCACCTTGATGCCGCCGTCGGTGCCGGCGCTGCCCCCGCCGACGAACATCAGCAGGTCCATCGACAACCAGCTCTCCGGGTGCATCCCGGCGACGTCCACGCTGTTGAACCCGGCCGTGCGCGGCATGACCGCCTGGAAGAACCCCGCGAGCAGGCGCCCCGGCACCGGCAGCGCGCCGAGCGTGGCCTGGTTCGACCACTCGACCGCGGTGAGGACGATCGTGCCGAGCCCCAGCAGCGCCCCGCTCACCCCGAGGGTGATCTTGGTGTGCAGGGACCAGCGCCGCGGGTGGCGCCACTGCCGCCGCAGCTCCCACAGCACGGGGAAACCGAGGCCCCCCGCGATCACCGCGACCGCGATCGGCAGGCAGATCCACGGGTCGGTGGCGAACCGCACCAGGTTGTCCGGCCACAACGCGAACCCGGCGTTGTTGAACGCCGAGACCGCGTGGAACACCCCCAGGTAGGCGGCCCGGCCCCAGGACTCGCCGTACCCGGTGGCGAACCGGATGGTCAGCACCACCGCGGTGGCGGCCTCGACGAGCAGGCTGGTGCGCACGACCCCGAGCCCCGCTCGGCGCGCCGCGCCCGGCCCGGCGCTCTTGGTCTCGGTCTGCGCGTAGAGCCGGGTGCGCAGCCGCATCCGGCCGCTGATCAGCAGCCCGAACAGCGATGCCAGCGTCATCACCCCGAAGCCGCCCAGCTGGATCAGCCCGAGGATCACCAGTTCCCCGAACGCCGACCAGTGGCCCGCGGTGTCCACCACGACCAGCCCGGTGACGCACAGCGCCGATGCCGCGGTGAACAGCGCGGACACCACCGGGGTGTGCTCGCCGGACTCGGTGGCCGCCGGCAGCGCCAGCAGGACCGCGCCGGCCACGAGTGCCGACCCGAAGGCCGCCACCACGACCCGGGCCGGATGCGCGAACTGGGCGAACACCCGCCGCCACCCCGCACGCACCGATTTCAGGGACGCCACGGGGGCTCAGCCTACGGACCGGCCGGAGGAAACCGGCGCGGTCACCGGGTGTGTCACGTCACTGCACACACCGGCGCGACCGGTTTGCTTCGGGCCCGGCTTTGCGGCATCTTTACGGGCGGCGCGCCGGGAAGTCTGGTCGGCACACCCGCCCCACGCAACGGGGCGGGTTCGTTGTCGACGGCGGGAGATTCGGTGGCGCTGGTATTCGCCTTCGGTGTGGTGCTCGGAGATCGGACGCCCCACGGCGAAGGTGCCCGTTTCGTCGTAGTCTGCGGATATGCGCTGCACCGACATCGCCGAGGACTTCCCGGTCGTGGACCTGGACTCCGATGCGCTGGAAGCGGCCCGTCTGCTGGCCCGCAACCGGCTGCCCGGCCTCGTGGTGACCGACGCGAACGGCGCGCCCACGGCGATCCTGCCCGCCTCCCAGGTGGTGCGGTTCCTGGTGCCGGGCTACGTGCAGGACGATCCGTCGCTGGCCGGGGTGCTGTCGGAGTCGATGGCCGACCACGTCGCGGACAAGTTGTCCGGCAAGACCGTGCGCTCGTTGCTGCCGGAGGACCGTCCGGAGCTGGCGGTGGTCAGCTTCGACGACACGATCGTGGAGGTCGCCGCGGTGATGGCCCGCCTGCGCTGCCCGCTCGCGGCGGTGCTCCGGGACGGCCGGCTGGTCGGGGTGATCACCGCGTCGCGGTTGCTGGAGCTGGCGCTGCGCTGAGGGGGCCGGCATGACCACCGCGATCGCGATCGCGGTGTTCGTGGTCGCCTACCTGCTCATCGCCACCGAGCGGATCCCGAAGATGGTCGCCGCCCTGGCGGGCGCCGGGGTGGTGCTCGCCGCCGGGGTCGTCGGCTCGGACGAGGCGTTCTACTCCCACGACACGGGCATCGACTGGGACGTCGTCTTCCTGCTGTTCGGGATGATGGTCATCGTCGGGATCCTGCGCCGCACCGGGGTGTTCGAGTACGTCGCGATCTGGGCGGCGAAACGCGCCAAGGGCTCGCCGCTGCGGGTGATGATCCTGCTGGTGCTGATCACCGCGGTCGCCTCGGCGTTCCTGGACAACGTCACCACCGTGCTGCTGATCGCCCCGGTGACGCTGCTGGTCTGCGACCGGCTCGGGGTGAACCCGGTGCCGTTCCTCATCGCCGAGGTGATGGCCTCCAACATCGGCGGCGCGGCGACCCTGATCGGCGATCCGCCCAACATCATCATCGGCAGCCGCGCCGGCCTGACGTTCAACGACTTCCTGGTGAACATGGCGCCGATCGTGGTGATCGAGCTGATCGTGTTCACCCTGATCCTGCCGTGGCTGTTCCGCGGCTCGTTCGACGCCGACCCGGACCGGGTGGCCGACGTGATGGCCCTCAACGAACGTGAAGCCATCCACGATCCCGCGTTGCTGATCAAGTGCGGCGTCGTGCTCGCCGCGGTGTTCACCGCCTTCGTCGGGCACTCGATCTTCCACCTGGAACCGTCGGTGGTCGCGCTGCTCGGCGCCGGCGTGCTCGTGCTGATCTCGAAAACGAGGCCCAAGGACTACCTGGCCGGTGTCGAATGGGAGACGCTGCTGTTCTTCGCGGGCCTGTTCATCATGGTCGGCGCCCTCATCCACACCGGCGTCATCGGCACCCTCGCGGGCTGGGCCGCCGACGCCACCGGCGGGAACGCGCTGGTTGCGGTCATGCTGATCCTCGGGGTCTCGGCGGTGCTATCCGGGGTCATCGACAACATCCCCTACGTGGCGACCATGAGCCCCCTGGTCGCCGACCTGTCGGCGGGCATCGCCGACCCCGTGCAGGCCGAGGCGCTGTGGTGGTCGCTGGCGCTGGGCGCCGACTTCGGCGGCAACCTCACCGCGGTCGGCGCCAGCGCCAACGTGGTCGTGCTGGGCATCGCCAAGCGGGCCGGCACGCCGATCTCGTTCTGGGAGTTCACCAAGAAGGGCATCGTCGTCACCGCCATCACGATCCTGCTCGCCGCGCCCTACCTGTGGCTGCGGTACTTCCTCCTCGCCTGAGCTACCATGCCGGAAACGACGGTCACAACGATGTGGAACCGAGACATGGCAGAACTGCTGTTCACCCTCGCGATCATCGCGGCGTTCCTGCTCGCGGCGGCGGCCCTGCGCGCCGCCGCCCACCGCCAGCAGCGCCACTAGGTGTCCCGGCCATCGGGTTGGGCCTGGGCGCGGGCACGAGCCGTCGGATGTGGACGGTGGGCCCCCCGGGTGCACCTGTCCAGCCGTCCCGGGTCAGGCGCCCACCACGGTGACCACTCCGGACACCACGATCAGCCCGACGACCGCCCGCTCGAACAGCTTCCGCGGCACCCTGCCGACGAGCCGTCCGCCGATCGCGTTGCCCACCGCCCCCGCGGCGAGCAGCACCAGCAGCTGCGGCCACAGACCCTCGGCGCTGACCTGCCCGGCCGCGGCCAGCAGCAGCAGCGACAACGCGTTGGTGACCACGAAGTAGCCGGCCAGATCGGCCACGAACGTCCGCGGCGGCACCTTCGCCGCGGCGAGCAGGACGGCCGGCGGCGCGCCGTTGAGGGAGGTGGTGGTGGACAGGTAGCCGCCGAGCAGCCCGGCGACCGCCTGCCTGCGTGGGGTCGCCTCGTGCACCCGGTCCGCGGGGCGCAGCAGGAGCCGCAGCCCGGACAGGATCACCACGGCCCCGGCCAGGATGCGCAACCCGTGCGGCGGCAGCCAGTGCAGCGTCAGCGCCCCGGCGGACGCGCTGGGCAGGCTCGCCGCCCCCAGCACCGCCACCCGCCGCCACACCACGTGCCGCCGTTCGCGGTGCAGCACGGCGAACCGGGTGGTCATCGTGACGATCAGGTTGATCAGCACCACCTGCGGCAGCGGCAACCCGGTCAGCAGCAGCAACGGCGTGCCCACCAGGGACGCGCCGAACCCGGTCAGCCCGCCGATCAGGCCCGCGAAGGCGACGGCCAGCGCGGCGAGCACCAGCGTCACGCGACCACCGCCTGGGCCACCAGGCCGAGCGACACCACGGCGAGAATGCCGAGCACGATCTGCCGCACGTCCCCGGCCGCCCGACGATAGGCCCACCCACCGAGGGCGACCCCGGTGAGCGCGATCGGCAGGAACAGCGCGGTCTGCGCGAGCACGGCCCAGCCGAGCAGACCGCCCGCGCCCGCCGCGGCGACGGTCAGCAGATCGGCGGCGAGGAAGAACACCACCAGGCTGGCCCGGCTGACGGCGATCGGCAGCGGCGAGGCCAGGTACATCAGGACCACCGGCGGCCCGCCCAGCCCGCACGCCCCGTTGAGCAGGCCGAACAGGACACCCGCGCCACCGGTGCGGGCCGGCCCGCCGAGCGGCCGCGTGCGGCGGGTGACGGCGAGCGCGAGCGCCGAGACGCCCACCACCAGCCCCACCGCGAGCCGCGTCGCGTGCACCGGCAGCGCGGCCAGCGCCCAGATGCCGGCGGGCAACCCGGCCAGCGTCCCGGCGAGCAGCCACCGCAGCGACGGCCGGTGCGCGTCCGGCCACACGCGCGGCGCGAGAGCCGCACTGGAGGCGACCTCCAGCAGCAGCGTGCTGGGCACCACGGCCGACGGCGGCAGCACCAGGCAGAGACAGCCCACCCACACCGTGGACGCGCCGAAGCCGGCATAGCCGCGGATCACCCCGCCCAGCACCAGCGCGCCGACGGCGACCGCGCTCGCCGCCACCGGCAGCTGCCAGAAGGTGGGCGCGGTCATCGGACCTCCAGGGCACGGGAACGCCCATCACCCTGGTGCATTTCTGGACACAGCGGTAGGGCCAGAACCGGGGTATCCGGTGGTGCCAGATGGGGGAGCCGTACCGGGACGGCTCCCCCCGCGCCTGCTCAGGGCACCGTGCGGTAGTGCGGGTGGTCCGGTGCCGTGTGGGCGAGACCGTGCAGTGCGCCGCGGCTGGCGATCAGCGGGTCGGCGCGCCGGCCGGCGACGTGGCGTACCCGGCCGAGGACCAGGACCCGCCCGCCGGCGGGGGTCACCGCCTCCAGGTCGCACGTCAGGACCGCCAGCGCCCGCCGGAGCCGGGGTGGCGCCCCCGGCTCCCAGTGGACCGGGTCGAACGCGGCCGCGCGCGTGAACCGGTCGTAGACGGCGCCCTGGTCGGCGGCGAGCACGTTCACCGCGAACCGGCCGGACTCGCGTGCCGCCGCGACCGTCGCCGCACGCGCCGGTGCGAAGAACGCCACCAGCGGCGGATCCGCGGACACCGCGGTGACCGGGTGGCCGGCCGACCCCACCGGCCCGGTCGCCGCGGTGGCGGTCACCACCGCCACGCACGACGGCAGGCCGCCGAGCACCCGGCTCGCCTCGGTGCGTGCCCCGTCGTCCACTTCGGAGGGTTCCAGCAGCTTCACCGTCCCACCGTCCCCTCGGACACGCTCGCCTGCGCGACCGGCGCGGGTGCGGCCGGCCGGCGTTTGCGGACCTGGTAGGCGGCGAGGATCAGCACGAGCGTGACCGCGCTCAGCCAGAACTGCGACCGGGTGGACGGCAGGAACGCCATCGCCAGGATGACCGCCACCATCAACGCGATCGTCGCGTAGCTCAGCCACGGGAACAGCCACATCTTCAGGCTCAGCGCCCCCGGATCGGTGTTCTGCAGGCGTTTGCGCAGCCGCACCTGCGCCAGCGCGATCGACAGGTACACGAACAACGCGACCGCGCCGTAGGAGTTCACCAGGAACTGGAAGATCAGATCCGGCGAGGTGTAGGCGGCGATGACCGACACGTACCCGACGGCGGTGCCGGCGATGATGGCCCGGCGGGGCACCCCGCTGCGGGACAGCTTGGTGAACGCCTTGGGCGCGTCCCCGTTGCGGGTCAGCGCGAACAGCATCCGCGACGAGGTGTACAGCGCCGAGTTCAGGCAGGACAGCACCGCGGTCAGCACGATCGCGTTCATGATCGTGGACACCGCGGGGATGCCGAGCACGTCCAGCACCGCCGCGTAGGGGCTGACCGCGGTGTCCGGCGCGTTCCACGCCTTGACGGCGACCACCACGAACACCGACCCGACGTAGAAGGCCACCACGCGGAACACGATCGACCGCATCGCCTTGGCGATGGCCCGCCGCGGCTCGGTGGACTCGGCCGCCGCGATGGTGACGATCTCCGCGCCGGTGTAGAACCCGACGCACGGCACCACCGCCGCCAGCACCGCCCCGATCCCGAGTGGCGCGAACCCGCCGTGCGAGACGAGGTTGCCGACCCCGCCGTGCGAACCGGGCCAGAACCCGAGCAGGTAGAGGGCGCCGAGCACGAGGAAGACCACGATCGCGATGACCTTGATCGAGGAGAACCAGTACTCGAACTCGCCGTAGGAGCGTGCCGACACCAGGTTCGTCGCGGTGAGCAGCAGGAGCAGCCCGAGGCTGAGCACCCACAGCGGCACGCCGGGCAGCCACAGCTGCATGATCCGCCCGCCGGCCACCGCCTCCACGGCGACCACGATCACGAAGAAGTACCAGTACATCCAGCCCACCGCGAACCCGGCGCGGTTGCCCATCGCCTCGCGGGCGTAGACGTAGAACGAGCCGAGCGCGGGCCGCGCCACGGTCATCTCGGCCAGCATCCGCATGATCAGCACGGTGATCAGGCCCGCGATCAGGAACGAGACCACGGCCGCCGGCCCGGCCGACTGGATCACCACGCCGCTGCCGACGAACAGGCCGGCGCCGATGACCCCGCCCAGGGCGATCAGGTTCATGTGGCGTTGTTTGAGACCCGGTTTGAGCCCGCTCGAGGCGGCCGTCTCCGGTGCAGAACCCACGTCTCCTCCTTCCGGCGACGCCGGAGGGACTGCGCGTCCCTGCGCCGGCACCACCGCGATCTCGCCGAGAACTGCTGTGTGGTTCCCGTCACCGTAGGAACCGGACCGGCCCCTGCGCGAGTGCCAGATGCGCGGCATGCTCTGGGTCCAGTGCGGACATTCCCCGGGCAGCACGACGGGCGCCGGGTGCCCGGCAGGTCCGGGTGCCCGGCGCCCACGCGGCGCCCGTGACGTCAGGGCTGGACGGCCTTCTCCACGTCGGTCAGCATGCCGTCGACGCCGTGCAGCAGGTCCGACAGCACGGCCTGGTCGGCGACCAGCGGCGGCGCGATCATCAGCATCGTCGCGCCGCGGTCGTCGCCGCGCAGGATCACGCCGGTGCGCCGGAACGCCTCGGGCAGCACCTGCCGCAGCACCGTCCGCGACTCCTCCTCGGTGAACTCCCGGCCGCCGTCCCGGTCGGCCATCAGCTCGAGGGCGTAGAAGAACCCGGTGCCGCGCACGTCCTTGACGCAGCGATGGGCGTCCTGGAGCGACCGCAGCGCGGCGAACAGCCGTGGCCCCTCGGCCAGCACGTGCTCGGGCACCTTCTCGTCGCGCATCGCGGTGATGTTGGCGACCGCGACCGCGGTGGCGACCGGGTGCCCGCCCCACGTCGCGCCGTGCGTGAACACCCCGCCCAGCGGCGAGTCGTACAGCTGCGCCACCAGCGACTCCCGCACGACGACCCCGCCCAGCGGCGCGTAGCCGGAGGTGGAGCCCTTGGCGAAGGTGATCAGGTCCGGCACCACGCCGGTCAGGCCGTGGCCGAAGAAATGGCCGAGCCGCCCGAACGAGCAGATCACCTCGTCGGAGACCAGCAGGATGCCGTACTTGTCGCACAGCGCGCGCAGCGCCGGCCAGTAGCCCTCCGGCGGGACCAGCGCGCCGCGCCCGTTCTGCACCGGCTCGGCGAACACCGCCGCGATCGTCTCCGGGCCCTCCTCCAGGATGACCTCCTCGATGGCCCGCACGCAGGCCAGCTGGTCGGCCGGGCCGCAGTCCCCGGTGAAGCCGAGGGTGTTGGGCACGTGCCGGATGCCGGGCAGCAGCGGGCCGAACGGCTCCTTGATCTTCGGCAGCCCGGTGACCGACAGCGCGCCCAGCGTGGTGCCGTGGTAGGCCATCTCCCGGCTGATGATCTTCGTCCGCTCCGGGGCGCCCTGGCTGCGGTGGTACTGGCGGGCGAACTTCAGCGCGGTCTCCACCGCCTCCGACCCGGAGTTGACGAAGAACGTGGTGCCCAGGTCACCCGGGGCGAGCTGGGCGATCAGCTCGGCGGCCGCGATCGACGGCGGGTGGGCCGAACCCCAGTTGCTGGCGTAGGCGAGAGTGCCGGCCTGCTCGGCGGCGGCGCGGGCGATGTCCTCGCGGCCGTGGCCCATGTTCACGCAGAACAGCCCGGCCAGGCCGTCGAGGTGGCGCCGGCCCTCGGTGTCGATCAGGTAGCTGCCCTCGCCGCGCACGAACACCGGGAAGTCGGCGGCCCAGGTGTCCTTGCGCGTGAAGTGCGGCCCGAGGTGTCGGCGAGCGGTGGCTCGCAGCTCCGTGACGTTCACCTGGCGACCTCCTGTGTGTGCGAGTACGGGACTCCTCCGACGATCGCAACAACTCTGGCCCCGGCCCAGAGCCAGAGAGCGCGCGATCACTGGGTCCAGATGGGCCCTGGACGCGCGAAAAGCCGGCCGGGCACGCGCCCGGCCGGCTTTGGGCAGTCCGGTCGATCAGACGTAGTCCTGGTACTTCTCCAGGAACCGGACCGGCTTGGACAGCGCGTCCCGGCGGAACGGGTCGCCCAGCTCGCGGGTGCACATGATCTCCAGGACCGTGGTGCGGCCGTCGTTCATCTGCGCGTCGACCGCCTGCCGCAGCGCAGGCCCGACCTGGTCCAGCTGGTCCACGACCACCCCGTCGGCGCCCATCGCGCGGGCGATCCCGGCGAAGCTCTCGTTGTCCAGCTCGCCGGCGACGAACCGCCGGTTGTAGAAGTCGACCTGGTTCTTCTTCTCCGCGCCCCACTGCCGGTTGTGGAACACCACGGCGGTGACCGGGATGTCGTGGCGCACCGCGGTCATGATCTCGCCCATGCTCATGCCCCACGCGCCGTCGCCGGCGTAGGCGATCGCCGGGCGGTGCGGCGCGGTCGCCTTGGCGCCGATCACGGTGGGCAGCGCGTAGCCGCAGTTGCCGAAGCTCATCGGGGCGAGGAAGCTGCGCGGCTCCTCGAACCGGAGGTAGCTGTTGGCCACCGAGTTGATGTTGCCGATGTCGGTGGAGACCATGACGTGCGGCGGCATCGCCTTCTCCAGCTCCCGCAGGACCTGCCGCGGGTGCAGCCAGTTGCCGTCCTCCTGCGCCTGCTCGGCGATCATGTCCAGGCTGAACGGGTCGCGCTCGTGGGTCCACTCGGACAGCTCGGTCTCCCAGGCGTCCTTTTCGGACCGGATCGTCTCCGCCCGCTGCGCGCGGGTGTGGTCGCAGGCCAGGTCCCGGCCGGCCAGCCGCTGGGTCAGCGCGACCGCGGCGGCCTTGGCGTCGCCGCAGATCCCGACGCTGATCTTCTTGACCAGCCCGAGCATCCGGTGGTCGGCGTCGATCTGGATGATCTTGGCGTTCTTCGGCCAGTAGTCCATGCCGTGCTGCGGCAGCGTCCCGAACGGGCCGAGCCGCGACCCGAGCGCGACCACCACGTCGGCGCGCGAGATCAGCTTCATGGCCGCCTTGGAGCCCTGGTAGCCCAGCGGGCCGCACCACAGCGGGTGGCTCGCCGGGAACGAGTCGTTGTGCAGGTAGCTGTTGACCACCGGCGCGCCCAGCCGCTCGGCCAGCGCCCGGCACTCCTCCACGGCGTCGGCCATCACGTCGCCGCCGCCGGAGAGGATCACCGGGAACTCGGCGTTCGCCAGCAGCTCGGCGGCCTCGTCCAGGGACCGCTGCCCGCCCGGCCCGCGCTCGACGCGCTGCGGCTCGGGGATCTCCGCCTCGATCTCGCCGTAGAAGAAGTCGCGCGGGATGTTCAGCTGCGTCGGGCCGATCTCCGACATCGCGCGGTCGAAGGCGCGGCCGGTCAGCTCGGCCATCCGGCGCGGGTTGTTGACGTGCGCCTGGTACTTGGTGAACTCCTGGAACATCGGCAGCTGGTTGGCCTCCTGGAAGCCGCCCAGCCCCATGCCCATGGTCCCGGCCTCCGGCGTGATCATGACCACCGGGCTGTGCGCCCAGTAGGCCGCCGCGATCGCGGTGACGCAGTTGCTGATGCCCGGGCCGTTCTGGCCGATGACCACGCCGTGCCGCCCGCTGACCCGGGAATAGCCGTCGGCCATGTGCGCGGCGCCCTGCTCGTGCACGACGGGGATCAGCCGGATGCCGGCCGGCGCGAAGATGTCCATCGCGTCCATGAACGCCGAGCCCATGATGCCGAAGATGTCGGTGACCCCGTTGGCCACCAGGGTTTCGACGAAGGCCTCCGACGGGGTCATCTTCGCCGGGCCGCTGACGACGGTGCGCCCGTCGCCCGTCTTCCGCTCCGCCATGCTGCACTCCTTCGAGCAGTGGAAATCCGAACTTCCGGAACGTCACGTTCCTGAAACCTGAACAGGATGGACGATAAGGCTCGCGCGGGAGAGGGTCAACAGGGTTCGGTGAAAAACGAGACGAGATGTGCTAGTTTTCGGAACATGGTGCAGTCGAAGGACCGGGCCGTCGAGCTCGTGCGCGAAGCGGACGCCGCCGGCGTGAACGGGGACACCCCCACGATGCGGCTGTTCTCGCTGCTCGAGCTGATCGCCGCGAAGGACCAGCTGGTCACGCTGCAGGGCCTGGTCGAGGAGACCGGGATGCCCAAACCGACCCTGCACCGCATGCTGCAGCAGCTGGAGGGCGCCGGGCTGCTGGTCCGCCAGGCCGACGGGCGGCACTACGGCACCGGCGTCCGGCTGCGCCGGCTCGCGGAGAACCTGCTGCTCAACGCCACCCACCACGGCGCCCGGCACGCGGTGCTCAAGCACCTGGTCGACGAGCTGGGGGAGAGCTGCAACATCACCGCCCTGTCCGGCAGCGAGATCGTCTACCTCGACCGCGTCGAGACCCCCGAGCCGCTGCGGTTCTACCTGCGGCCCGGGTCGCGGGTGCCGATCCACTGCTCGGCCAGCGGGAAGATCATCCTCGCCCAGATGAGCCCCGGCCAGCGCCGCAAGCTGCTCGCGCACGCCCCGCTCAAGCGGTACACGCCCAAGACCATCACCGACCTCGGCACGCTGGAGGAGGAGTTCGCCCGCATCCGCCGCGACGGGTTCGCCCTCGACGACGAGGAGTTCCTGCCCGGGCTGGTGTGCGTGGCCGTGCTGGTGCCCAGCCGCACCGGCCGCTCCAACCTGGCGGTCGCGGTGCAGGCCCCGGTCATGCGGCTCACCGCGGACAAGGCGCTGCAGGCGCTGCCCGCCCTGCAGCGCGCCGCCGAGGCGATCCGCGAGGTCGAGGCCGAGGGTTCGGCCGGCGCCGCCGACGCCATCCCGTCCTGACGGAGGTCCCCCGGATGACCAGCAACGGCCCGGACGCCCGCATCGCGGTGCGGGAGGTGTTCGGACTCGACACCGACCTGGTGGTGCCCGGCTTCGCCGAACCCGGCGAGCACGTGCCCGAGCCGGACCCGGCCTACCGGTTCAACCCGGACGTGACCCTCGCCCTGCTCGCCGGGTTCGCGCACAACCGGCGCGTGCTCGTGCAGGGCCTGCACGGCACCGGCAAGTCCACCCACATCGAACAGGTCGCGGCACGGCTGAACTGGCCGTGCCTGCGGGTGAACCTGGACGGCCACGTCAGCAGGCTCGACCTGGTGGGCCGGGACGCCGTGGTGCTGCGGGAGGGCAAGCAGGTCACCGAGTTCCGCGAGGGCGTGCTGCCGTGGTCACTGCGCCGGCCGATCGCGCTGATCCTCGACGAGTACGACGCGGGCCGCCCCGACGTCATGTTCGTCATCCAGCGCCTGCTCGAACGCGAGGGCCGGTTCACCCTCACCGACGCCAACACCGTGCTGCGGCCGCACCCCGGGTTCCGGTTGTTCGCCACGGCCAACACCGTCGGCCTGGGCAACCTCAACGGGCTCTACCACGGCGTGCAGCGGCTCAACCACGCCCAGATCGACCGGTGGAACATCGTGGCCGCGCTGGACTACCTGCCGCCCGCGGAGGAGGCCGCGATCGTGCACACGCGCGTGCCCGGCCTGGCCGGTGAGCGCGGCCGGCGGCTGGTCGCGGCGATGGTCGCGGTGGCCGGGCTGACCCGCGAGGGGTTCCGGGCCGGTGACCTGTCCGCGCTGATGTCGCCGCGCACGGTCATCACCTGGGCGGAGAACTGCGAGATCTTCGGCGATCCGGCGCTGGCGTTCCGGCTGACGTTCCTGAACAAGTGCGACGAGGCCGAACGCCCGGTGGTCACCGAGTACTTCCAGCGCTGCTTCGACCGCGAGCTCGACTCCTCCCCGCTCGCGGCCACGGCGTGACCGGGGCCGGGACCCGGCGGCGGCGACGGGTCGAGGAGCTGTCCGCGGCCGCGATCCGCGCGATCAGCGGCGAACCGGACGCGCACTTCCGCGGCGGGCGGCTGCACCGCGGCACCCGCCCCGTGCCGGCCCCGGCCCCGCACCTGCGGCCCGGCGAGGAGGACGTGGTGTCCTTCCGCGGCGCCGCCGACGGGCTGGCGCTGCACCTGGCCGTCACGGACCGCCGCGTGCACGCCCGGCTGCGGCCCGCGGCCGAGGCCGAGCGGCTGCTGTTCGACCTGCTCGAACAGTTCCGGGTGGAATCCCTGGTCCCGGCCGCCCTGCCCGGGGTGGTGACCAACCTGCGGCGCCGGCACGAACGGTGGTCCCGCGCCGCGCACCGGGCCGGCCTGACGGCGACCGAGCGGGGCCTGCTCGTGTACACGCTCGCGCAGGTGTGCCGGTCCCGGATCACCGGCGAGCCGGTGGTGGCCGAGACCCGGCAGCTGATCGAACCGGCGCGCGCCGCGCTCGCCCCGGTGATCGGCACGCACCTGGCCGGGCTGCGCCGGCACCGGGCGGACCAGGCGGCGTTCGCCCGCCACGCCCGCGCGCTGGCGGCCGCCGTGGCGGGGTGGCTCGAACCCGCGCCGGGCGAGGAACGGGACCGCGACGAGGACGACTCGCCGTACGCGCTGCTGCTGGACTTCGACGGCGAGTCCGATGAGGACGGTGGGCTTCCGGCGCCGGCGGGTGGCGCGGCCCGGGCCGGGGAAGCGGGGCCGTACCGGGTGTTCACCACCGCCTACGACCGCGAGCAGCGGGCCGCGGCGCTGGTGCGGCCGGAGTTGCTGCGGGAGCAGCGGGACCGGCTGGACCACCGCGTGGCCCGGCAGGGCGTCAACGCCGCCCGGCTCGCGCGCGACCTGACGGCGGTGCTCGCCGCCCCGGCCCGCGACGGCTGGGACGGCGCCCAGGAGGAGGGGTACGTCGACGGGCGGGCGCTGGCGCGGCTGGTCGCCTCGCCCACCGAGCGTCGCCTGTTCCGGGTGGAGCGCACCGAACCGGTCGCCGACGTGCTGGTCACCTTCCTCGTGGACTGCTCGGGGTCGATGAAGGCGCACAGCGAAACCGTGGCCGTGCTGGCCGACGTGTTCGCCCGGGCGCTGGACCTGGCCGGCGCGTCGAGCGAGGTGCTCGGCTTCACCACCGCGGCGTGGCACGGCCGCCGCGCCCGGCGGGACTGGCTGCGCGCCGGCCGCCCCGCCCGGCCCGGCCGGCTCAACGAGCGCCGCCACCTGGTGTTCAAGGACGCGGCGACGCCGTGGCGCCGCGCCCGGCGGGACATCGCCGCGCTGCTGAAGGCGGACCTGTACCGCGAAGGCATCGACGGCGAGGCCTTGGCGTGGGCCGCGGAGCGCGCCCGGGGCTGCGACGCCCGGCGGCGCGTGGTCTTCGTGCTGTCCGACGGCAGCCCGATGGACGGCGCGACCGCCCTGGCGAACGACCGGCACTACCTGGACCAGCACCTGACCCAGGTGGCGGGCGACTTGGAGCGCGCTGGTGAGGTGGAGGTGTACGGGGTGGGCGTGGGCCTCGACCTGAGCCGGTACTACCGGCGCAGCGTCGCACTGGACCCGGCGGAGTGCACGGGATACCGCCCGTTCCGGGAAATCCTGGGACTCCTGACGCGTTGACGCTTCCGGGCGGCAACCCCCGGCGGCCTCGGCGCGCGGGCTGGGCCGCCACCGCGCGTGGCGTCACCGCTGGGTCGTTCTTGCGCGCCACCGGCGCTGATCGCAGCCGGAGGCGAGCAGGCGCCGCCCGCGGAGGTGCCTGCCGCTGGTGCGATCGGCACCCCGCCGGGGCTCAGGGCGCAGGCTGGGTCGCCACCGCGCGTGGCGTCACCGCGGGGCCGCCTTCCCGCGCGACCGGCGCTCGCCGGGGGCCGGGGGCTATCAGGCGCCACCCGAAGACGATCGCCAGGTTCAGGCCCATCGACACCAGCCCCGGGTTGATCCCGCCGAGCGTCGCGTCCGTGACGTACAGCGTGACCGCCGCCGCCACGCCCACCACCATGCCCGTCGCGATGGCCGCCGCGCGGACCCGGCGCGCGAACAGCACCGCCAGCCACCCCGGCACCACCTGCGCCAGCAAGTTGTAGGTCAGGTTCAGCACCGTCAGCATCAGCGTCGACGCGGTCAGCGTGAGCACCGCGGCCAGCACCAGGAACGCCGCCACCACCCCGACCGTCCAGCGGCGCTGCGCCGCCGGCCGCACGTTCGGCACCAGGTTCCGGCTCACCATGCCGCCGATCGTCAGCGCCGTCGCCGACAGCACCAGCACCCCGGACAACGCGGCACCCGCGGCCACCAGCCCGAGCACCGGTTCCGGCAGCAACCCCTTGGCCGTCACCATGAACACCGTGTTCGGGTTCGCCAGCCCCGGGTGGTGCTGGAGGCCGTAGTACGCGGCGAACACCAGGAACGGGTAGATCAGCATGTACAGCGGCATCCACACCGTCGAGCTCTTCACCGCCCGCTCCGACCGCGCCGGGAACACGTACGCCCCGCCGAACCCGAGGTAGAACACCACGCTCTGGAACAGGATCGTGGTCATCGCGAACAGCAGCGCCGGACCGCCCATCGTGGTCTGCGCCCGTGCCAGCACCGCCGGCCCGGTCACCTCGGCGGTGCCGCCTGCCGCCAGCACCGCGGCCAGCCCCACCGCCACGACCCCGAGCAGCATGAACACGTCCTTGAGGATCGACACGAACGCCGGCGACCGGATGCCGGACACCGCGATGTAGACGAACGCGATCACCCCGGCCAGCAGCACGCACTGCACCGGGCTCAGCCGCAGCCCGAGGTTGCTCAGCACCACCTGCAGCCCGATGAACTGGTACTGCCCCCACGGCACCAGCGCGATCAGCATCGTCACGCACGTGATCAGCTCGAGCGCCCGGTTGCCGTAGTGCCGGCCGAACACGTCGGGCACCGTCATCGCGTCGTGCCGGTGCGCCGCCCGCCACACCAGCGGCGCCAGGAAGTACCCCAGCGAGTAGGCGAGCAGGATGTAGCCGAGGAACCAGATCCCGTAGCTGGCGCCGTGGGCGTAGATCCCGCTCGGGAACCCGATCATCGTGCCGATGCTGTACACCTCGCCGACGGCCAGGAAGTACACCAGCCACGCCGGGAACGACCGCCCGCCCACCAGGAACTCGGAGATCCCGCCGCCGCGGCTCGCGCGGCCCGCCCACAACGCCAGCAGGACCGACGCCGCCATCACCACGGCCACGATCGCGATCAGCATCAGCGGTCCTCCTGTGCGGTGCGCCGGTCGGCGGGGTAGTGGTGGCGGTCGAAGAACCGCCAGCTGACCCACAGGCACAGCGTGGTCAGCGGGAAGCAGCAGAACATCCAGAAGAACAGCAGCGGGATCCCGGCCACCGACACCGCCGTGCCGGACAGCAGCGGGGTGACGACCAGGATCGCCAGCGCGGGAATGCCCAGTCCGATGAGGACACTGGGCCAGCTGCGGATCATCGCGCACCTTCCGTGGTCACCGGCGCGTCGGCGCGCTGCCAGGCCAGACGGCCGCCGACGACGGTGGCGTCGACGGTCAGCGAGCGGATCCGGTCCGGGTCCACCGCCGTCGGATCCGCCGACAGCACCGCCAGATCGGCCAGCTTGCCGACCTCCAGGCTGCCCTTGTCGTTCTCCTCGCCGGCCAGGTACGCCGCGTCGACGGTGTAGCCGCGCAGGGCCGCGTCCACGTCGACGGCCTGCTCCGGGCCGAGCAGCTCCCCGCCGCTGGTGCGGCGGGTGACCGCGCACCAGATGCCCTCCAGTGGCGGGACCGGGGTCACCGGCGTGTCCGAGTGCAGTCCGAAGTGGATTCCCCGGGACCGCGCCGAGGCCAGCGGGCTGATCCGGCGCGCCCGCCGCGGGCCGAGGAACACGTCCCGGTGCCGGTCGCCCCAGTAGTAGACGTGCTTGATGAAGAACGACGCGGTCACGTCGTGCGCGGCCATCCGGTCCAGCTGGTCCTCGCGGACCGTCTGGCAGTGCTCGATGCGGTGCCGCCGCCCGGTGCCCGGCGCGCCGCCGAGCCGCGCGTACCCGTCGATGATGGCGTCGATCGCGGCGTCCCCGTTGCCGTGCACCGCCACCTGCCAGCCGGCCGCGTCCAGCGCGGCGATGCGGCGCGCCAGCTCACCCGGTTCGAGCAGCATCATGCCGTGCTCGCCGGGGTCGCACGCGTACCCCTCGGCCAGGCAGCCGGTGCGGCCCTGGATCGAGCCGTCCGCCACGATCTTCACCCCGGTCAGCGGGAATTCGCCGGCCTGCGGCGGCTCCGGCTCGCCCTCGTCCAGCCCGGGTACCAGCGTGTGGAACAGGTAGCCGTGCACGCGGGTGCGCAACCGCCCGGCGCGGGTGAGCCGCCGGTAGGCCGCGAGCTCACCCGCGCCGCCGATCAGCCCGATGCCGGTGTCGTGCACCGAGGTGACCCCGTGCCGCAGGTACTCGGCGTCGGCCAGCAGCAGCGCCTCGGCCAGGTGGTCGGGCCCCTGCGCCGGCATCGCCGAGTTGACCAGGAACGCCGCCGTCTCGATCAGCAGCCCGGTCGGCTCGCCGCGCTCGTCCCGGGCGATCACCCCGCCGGGCGGGTCCGGGGTCCGCGCGTCGATGCCGACCGCCCGCAGCGCCGCGGAGTTGACCACGCAGAAGTGGCCGGTCACGTGCGTGAGCAGGACCGGGTTGCGCGGGGACACCGGGTCGAGGTCGGCGCGGGTGGGGTGGCGGTCGTCGGCGAGCAGCGTGTCGTCGTAGCGGAACCCGCGGATCCACTCGCCCGGCCCGAACTCGCGCACCGCCTGCCGGACCCGCTCCACCACGTCGCCGATCGAGTCGTTCGGCGGGCTGCCGGCGTCGACCGGCGCGGCCACCGTCATGCCGAAGAACGCGGGATGGTTGTGCGATTCCACGAAACCCGGGATCACCGCGCGCCCGGCCAGGTCCACCACGGTCGTGCCGGGACCGGCCAGCCCCGCGATCGCGCGGTCGTCCCCGATCGCGGTGATCCGGCCGCCGGAGGCGGCGAGCGCGCTCGCCCGCGTGCCGCCGCGATCGAGGGTCAGGACCGTGCCGCCGAGCACGACGAGATCGGCGGCCGCTGTCCCCGGGGTGGTGTCGCCCACTGCTGGACCTCCTTGTCCACGTCTCCTGCCCCTGACAGTGCCCCGGGGACTGGGTCCGCGAACAGGTCCAGAACGCGACGGACGGGTGGTGCCAGATGCGCCGGGCTCACCCGTCCAGCAGCGCGGTGCACAGGCGGCCGAGCAGCCGGATCCCCGGGTCGATCGCCGAGATCGGCGTGGCCGAGAACCCGATGCGGAAGTGGTTGCGGGGCTGGTCGTCGCCGAGGAAGAAGATGTCGCCGGGCTCGATCAGCACGCCCATCCGCTCCGCGCGCTCCACCAGCACCCGGCAGTCCAGTTCGGGCGGCCCGGTCATCCACAGGCTCACCCCGCCCGGCGGGTACGGCGGTTGCGGCCACGGCAGGTGCTCGGTGACCGCTTCACAGGTGGCCGTCCACTTGCGCAGGAGCTTGGCCCGGTAGCGGCGCAGCGACCGGTGGTACTCGCCGCTTTCGATGAGCAGCGCCAGCGCGCGCTGCAGGTGCCCGGGCGGGTGGCGCAGCACGTAGCGCCGGGCCTCGCGCAGCGCGCGCACCAGCTCCCGCGGCCCCACCAGGTAACCCAGGCGCAGCCCGGGGGAGAGGAACTTGGAGAACGTGCCCAGGTACACCGCGTCGCCGGTGCCGTCGAGCGCCTTGAGCGCGGGGGTGGGGCTGCCCTGGTACCGGAACTCGCTGTCGTAGTCGTCCTCGACGACCACCGTGCCGGACGCCGCCGCCTGCGCGAGCAGCCGGCGCCGCCGTCCGATGCTCAGCGTCGCGTTCGTCGGATGCTGGTGGCTCGGGGTGAGGTAGAGCAGGTCCACCCCGTCCAGCGACGCCGGCGGCCGCAGACCGCTCGCGTCCACGTCCAGACCTGCCACGCGGGCGCCGGTGCGCAGGAAGATGTGCCGCGCGTCCAGGTAGCCGGGGTTTTCGATCGCCACCACCTGCTCCGGGCCGAGCAGCACCCGGCCGAGCAGGTCCAGGCCCTGCTGCGAGCCGACGGTGATGAGCACCTCCTCGTGGCTCGCCTCGATGCCCCGGGTGGTCAGCAGGTGGCGGCACACCATGTCGACCAGCATCGGATCGTCGGACCCCACGCTGTCCTGCAGGCTGTGGAACACGTGCGGCCGGTACAGCGCGTCACGCAGGCACCGCGTCCACGACCGCGCCGGGAACGCCGACACGTCGACCTGCCCGGCCAGGAACGGGTACGGGTAGCTCGCCCAGTCGGTGCGCTTCTCGATGTGGGCGACCCCGGCCACGGGGAACCGGCGCACCCGGCTCGGCCAGTCGATGCGGGACTCGGTGTCGCGTTCCTGCACCGCGCAGTGCGGGCGCATCTCCCCGTTGATGAACAGGCCGCTGCGCTCGCGGCTTTCCACGTACCCCTCGGCCACCAGCTCCTGGTAGGCGAGGTTGATCGTGTTGCGCGACACGCCCAGCTCGACGGCCAGCTCACGGGAGCTGGGCAGCCGGCGCGCCGGGTCGAACGTGCCGATGGCGATGCCGTGCTCGATCGCCCGCCGCACCTGGCGGTACAGCGGTTCGTCGGAGGACCGGTCGATCTCGATCAGCGTGCGTGGCAAGGGCATCTCCTGGTGGGGCCGCACCGGAGCGGGGTGAGCAGAAACCTAACCCGCCGTGGCCGGTTTTCCCACCCCGCGCCGGCGCGGATCGGCACCTCAGGCCAGCGCCGCGTCCACGCCCACCGCGGGCAGGCCGTGCGCGCGGGAGACCGGCTCCGACGTCAGCGCGCCGGACACGGTGCTCACCCCGCCGCGCAGCTCGGGCGTGTCCCGCAGCGCGTCCCGCAGCCCCTTGTTCGCGATCTCCAGGGCGTAGGGCAGGGTCACGTTCGTCAGCGCGTGCGTGGAGGTGTGCGGCACCGCGCCGGGCATGTTGGCCACGCAGTAGAACACCGACTCGTGCACCCGGAAGGTCGGCTCGGCGTGCGTGGTCGGCCGCGAGTCCTCGAAGCAGCCGCCCTGGTCGATCGAGATGTCCACCAGCACGCTGCCCGGCTTCATCCGGGACACCACCTCGTTGGACACCAGGCTGGGCGCCTTCGCGCCGGGCACCAGCACCGCGCCGATCACCAGGTCGGCCTCCAGCACCGCCTGCTCGATCGCGTAGGCGTTGGCCGCGGCGGTGCGGATCCGCCCCTGGTACATCCGGTCGGCGGCGCGCAGCTTGTCCACGTTCTTGTCGAACAGCACGACGTCGCCCCACGCGCCGGCGGCCACCGCGACCGCGTTCATGCCCGCCACGCCCGCGCCCAGCACCACCACGCGCGCCGGGGCCACCCCGGACACGCCGCCGATCAGCACGCCGCGGCCGCCGTTGACCCGCATCAGGGTCTGCGCGCCGACCAGCGGCGCGAGGCGGCCGGCGACCTCGCTCATCGGGAACAGCAGCGGCAGCGCCCCGCCGGGCAGCTGCACCGTCTCGTACGCCACGGCGGTGGTGCCGGCGTCGAGCAGGGCCCGGGTGCACTCCTGGCTCGCCGCGAGGTGCAGGTAGGTGAACAGCAGCTGGTCCTCGCGCAGGCGGTGGTACTCCTGGGCGACCGGCTCCTTCACCTTGAGCACCATCTCGGCGGTGCCCCACACGTCGTCGGCGCTGTCGAGCAGCTTCGCCCCGGCCGCGGCGTAGTCCTCGTCCCGGATGGACGAGCCCTCGCCCGCGCCGCGTTCCACGAACACCTCGTGTCCGGCCGCGGTGAACTCGTGCACCCCGGCCGGCGTCGCCGCCACCCGGTACTCGTGGTTCTTCACCTCGCGAGGCACACCGATCCTCATCGTCCGCTCCCATCTGCCGTGTGCGTCGATCCGAGCGTGGGGGAGGACTGGCCCGGGCAGAAGTACCAGAACCGGGCCGGTCGGCGGTGCCAGACTGGACCCCTCATCGGCCGCGGTTCTGGCTCTGTCGGCGCCCGGCGCGGCTGGTCATCCTCACGGGGAGCACTGCCGCCGCACGCGAGGAGTCCGACGATGAGGATGGCCGGGAGCTGGTGGGAACGCGTCGCGGGCCGTGGCCTGCGGGTCGCGCTGGCCGATGGCACCGACGACGGGGCGCTGCACGCGGCGGCCCGGCTGCGCGACCGCGGCGGGATCGAGCCGGTGCTGGTCGGTGCGGCGGCGTCGGTCACGCCCGGGGTGCGGACCCTGAGCAGCGCGTTCCTGATGCTGCTGCGCGACGGCCGGGCGGTCACCTTCGCCGACTGCGCGGTGGTGGACAAGGTGCGCCGCGCCACCGAGCTCGTCCGCGACCGGCTGCCCGGGATCGAGGTGGACGGCGAGCTGCAGTTCGACGCGGCGGTCGTGGACGCGGTCGGCGCGGTGAAGGCGCCGCTGCACGACCTCTCCCGCGGCTGCGGTGCCGCCGAGATCGAGACGATGGCCCTGATCGCCGCGGTGCACGCGGTGACCGCCCACGACACCCAGGAGGTCCGGTGAACCCCCGCGTCGAGCTCATCGTGCTGGACATGGCCGGCACCACGGTCCGCGACGACGGCGCCGTGGAGGCGGCGTTCGCGGCCGCGCTGTCCGCGGTGGACGTGCCCGCCGGGTCCGAGCAGTGGCGGCGCGCGCGGTCCTACATCCACGACACCATGGGCACGTCGAAGATCGTGGTGTTCCGGGCGCTGTTCCCGGACGAGCGCGCGGACAAGGCGAACGCCGTCTTCGAGGAGACGTTCGCGGAGCAGGCGATCGCGGTGGCCGAACCGGTCCCCGGGGCGGAGGAGGCGATCCGCGCGTTGCGCGAGCAGGGCCGGCGGGTGTGCCTGAGCACCGGGTTCTCCGCCGGGACGCGGGACGCCCTGCTGGACCGTCTCGGGTGGACGGACCTGGCGGACCTGGCGCTCTGCCCGGACGACGCGGGCCGCGGCCGGCCGTTCCCGGACCTGGTGCTCACCGCGGCGCTGCGGCTGCGGGTCAGTGACGTGCGCGCGGTGGCCGTCGCGGGCGACACCGGCTACGACATGGTGAGCGGCCGCCGCGCCGGCGCCTCGGTGGTCGCGGGGGTGCTCACCGGCGCCCACGACGCGGCCACGCTGACGGCCCACGGCGCGACGCACGTGCTGGACTCCGTGGCCCGGCTGCCCGCCCTGCTCGGGAACCGCTGACCGGTCACCTCCCCGGCGGCGGGACCGTCCGGCGGTTCCGGCGCAACGCGATCGCCAGCAGCCGGGCGGCCGCACCGACCGGCGTGGTGCCCGATCGCCACACCGCACGCAGCGCCCGGCCGAGGTCCATGCCCACGGTCGGGATCTCCACCAGAGCCCCGCCCGCCAGGTCCGGCGCCACGATCAGCTCGCTGATCAGCGCCGGCCCCGCCCCGGCCGCCACCGCGCTGCGCACCGCCGTCGCCGAACCCAGTTCGAGCAGCGGTTCCACCGGTTCGGCCCCGGCGGCCCGCAACGCCTGCTCCGCCGTTTCCCGCGTGCCCGAGCCGGTTTCGCGGCTGATCAGCGCGGTCGACGCGAGCTCGGCCGGATCGACCGGGCGGCGGCGCCGCCGCCACGGGTGATCCGGCGACACCACCAGGACGAGCCGGTCGCGGGCCACCACCCGGGACCGCACCCCGGGCAGCCCGCCCGGGGATTCCACGAAACCCAGATCGATGTCGCCGTGGCGGGCCAGTTCGTGCACCCGGCTGGAATTCAGCACCTGCATGCCCACGTGCAGATCGGGCACGGCGCGCCGCAGCTCGCCGATCCAGCCCGGCAGCAGGTACTCGGCCACCGTGAGGCTCGCCGCCAGCGACAGCTGCGCGCCGCGTTCGCGCCGCAGCGCCTCGGCGCCGTCCATCATCACGTCCAGCTCGTCGAGAACACGCTGCGCCCACCCGCTCACCAGCAGCCCGGACGAGGTGAGCGCCGACCCGCGGCGGGACCGGTCCAGCAGCTGGATGCCGAGCAGCCGTTCCAGCGTGCTGATCCGTTTGCTCGCCGAGGGCTGGCTGATCCCGGCGGTCTGCGCGGCGGCGGTCAGGCTGCCGTGGTGCCCCACGAGGACCAGCAGCCGCAGGGATTCGACATCGGGCAGACGGGTCATGCAGTAAGGGTATGACGTCCGCATCGCTTGACGGGTACCGGGGAGCGGCCGGTGCGGTGACGATTCGAGGGTGACCAAAGCAGAATCCGCGCGGGGACGAGCACCGCGATCGACGACCGCCCGGCGGCTCGCGCCGGGCCTGTTGGTGGCCGCCGCCGGCACGGCGGTCGCGTTCGGACTGAACGAGCTGGTGCCCGCGATCAGCGCCCTGACCGTCGCGGTCGTGCTCGGGGTGCTCGTCGCGAGCTTCGTGCCTCCGGCCGCGCAGGACGGCCTGCGCTGGGCGACGAAGAAGTTCCTGCGGCTGGGGGTGGTGCTGCTCGGGTTCCAGCTCGGCCTCGGCGAGGTGTTCCGGCTCGGTGCCGGCACGGTGCTCGCCGTCGTGGTCACCGTGCTCGTCAGCTTCTTCGGCACGATCCTGGCCGGGCGGCTGGTGGGGGTGTCGCGCGGGATGGCGCTGCTGGTGGGGACCGGGTTCTCGATCTGCGGCGCCTCGGCGATCGCGGCGATGGACAGCGTGACCGAGTCCGACCGCGAGGAGGTGGCCACCGCGGTCACGCTGGTGACGCTGTACGGCAGCGCCGCGATCGCGCTGCTGCTGCTGGCCGGGCGGGCGCTCGGCCTGGGCCCGCAGCGGTTCGGCGAATGGGCCGGGCTGAGCGTGCACGAGGTCGCGCAGGTAGTCGCGGCGGCGTCCCCGGCGGGTGCGGCCGCGGTCGCCACCGCGGTCGTGGTGAAGCTGACCCGGGTGGTGCTGCTGGCGCCGATGGTGGCCGGGGTGAGCATCGTGCGGCGGCGCCGCCACGGCGCCACGGCGGGCAAGCGGCCGCCGCTGGTGCCGCTGTTCGTGCTCGGCTTCCTGGCGACGATGGCCGTGCGCAGCTCGGGTGTCGTGCCCGCGCCGGTGCTGTCCGCCACCAGCGTGGTGACCACCCTGCTGTTCGCCGCCGCGTTGTTCGGGCTGGGCAGCGGCGTGCGGATCGGGGCACTGCTGCGCACCGGCCGCCGCGGGCTGGCGCTGGGCGCGGTGTCGACCGTCCTGGTCGCCCTGGTGGCCTACGGCACGCTCACCCTCACCGGCGGCGCCTGATCACCGTCCACCACCGCGCCCGCCGGTCGAGGGCGTCCGTCGTGGCGCCCGCGCGCGAGGGGGGCGGGCGCCACGACGAGGTGATCACTTGTCCGCGGTCAGCTTCCCGGCCTTGCCCCAGCTGTCGGTGGGGACCTCGTGGATCCACACCTGCACGGCGTCGGCCGGGATCGCGTACGCGCGGACGAACGCGTCGGTGATCTGCTTGACCAGCTCCCGCTTGAGCTCCACGGTGCGCGGGCCTTGCTGAACGGTCACGATGGGCATGTCGTTCTCCTGCCGGATGTTTTTCGGTCCGGTTCAGTCCACAGGAGAATCCCGGCGCGACCAAGGAGCAGTCCGCTGCCGCTGCGATCAGCGATCGTGATCGGCGGATAATGGGCTCGTGGAACTTCGTCAACTGCGGTACTTCGTGACCGTCGCGGAGGAACTGCACTTCGGGCGGGCCGCGGAGCGGCTGCACATCGTGCAGGCCGCGGTGAGCCAGCAGATCCGCAAGCTGGAGCGGGAGCTGGGCGTGGAGCTGTTCGACCGGTCACCGCGGACGGTCCGGCTCACCACCGCGGGCCAGGTGTTCCTGCCCGAAGCGCGGGCCGTGCTCGCCGCCGAGAGCCGGGCGCGGGCCGTGGCCGCCGACGTCGCCGCCCGGTCCACCGTGCTGCGGCTGGGCACCAGCAACGGCCTGGGCGAGCACCTGGACCGGGTGCTGGACGAGCTGACCGCCCTCATCCCGCGGTTGAGCGTGGAGCTGGTCTCGGCGTCCACGCAGACGAGGCTGGACCAGGTCCGCGGGCACGCGCTGGACGCCACGTTCGTCCGGGGCGTGACCCACAGCCCGGAACTGCGGCTGATCCCGCTGTGGCTGGACCGGCTCGTCGTCGCGTTGCCCGCCCGGCATCCGCTCGCCGAGGCGGACGAGGTCGAGCTCACCGACCTGGCGGACCTGCCGCTGCGCCTGGCCGACCGGAGCCGCAACGCGCCGCTGCACGATCTGATGGTCTCCTCCTGCCGGTCGGCGGGGTTCGACCCGGTGTTCGGCCCACCGTCGGGCAACCTGCAGGACACCCTGGCCATCATCGGCAGCGGCACCGGCACGTGGACCGTCGTGTACGAGTCGCAGGCGCGCCGGCTGGTGGCGCCCCGGGTGGCGTTCCGGCCCACGGTGCCGCCGATCACCATGACGACGCTGCTCGCCGTGTCCGAGACCAACCCGCCCTGGTGTCTCGACGAGCTGCTGCGCGCCTGCGATCACGCTTCCTGATCGCAGCGAGCGCGAAACGGGCCTTGGTGGGGGCGGGGTTTCCGGGTGGACTGGAACCAGCCCGAGAAAACCCGTCACGTCAAGGAGATCTCCGTGCACGCGATCACCATCCGCGCCTCCGGCGGCCCCGAAGTCCTGGACTGGACCGAGGTGCCGGACCCCCGTCCAGGCCCCGGGGAGGTGCTGGTCCGCGTCGCCGCCACCGCGGTGAACCGGGCGGATGTGCTGCAACGCCAGGGCCGTTACCCGCCGCCGCCCGGTGCGAGTGAGATCCCCGGCCTGGAGTGCTCGGGCACGATCATCGAAGTCGGCGAGGACGTCGACGGCTGGCAGGTCGGCGACCAGGTGTGCGCGCTGCTCGCCGGCGGCGGATACGCCGAGCAGGTCGTGGTGCCCGCTCCGCAACTGCTGCCCGTCCCGGACGGTGTGGGGATCGTCGCCGCCGCGGCCCTGCCCGAGGCCGCCTGCACGGTGTGGGCCACCGCGGTGATGAGCGCCGGCCTGCGCAGCGGGGAGGTGCTGCTGGTGCACGGTGCTGCCGGCGGCATCGGCACGCACGCCGTTCAGGTCGGCAAGGCGCTCGGCGCGACCGTCGCGGTGACCGCCGGATCGGCCGAGCGGCTCGAACAGTGCCGGCGGCTCGGCGCCGACATCCTCGTCAACTACCGCGACCAGGACTTCGTCGCCGAGCTGCAGCGGGAAACCGGTGGCGCGCACGTGATCCTGGACAACATGGGAGCGTCCTATCTGGACCGCAACCTGGACGCGCTCGTCACCGGCGGCCGGCTGGTGATCATCGGGTTCCAGGGCGGCCTCACCGGCGAACTGAACATCGGCACGCTGATGCGCAAACGCGCCGGCATCGCCTCCCTCGCGCTGCGGCCCCAGCCGGTGGCCGAGAAGGGCCGTATCGTCGCGCAGGTGCGGAAGAACCTGTGGCCGCTCGTCGAGCGCGGGTGCGTCCGGCCGGTCGTCGGCCGGACCATCCCGCTCCGCCAGGCCGCCGACGCGCACCGCGGCGTGGAAGAGGGCAGCGCCGTCGGCAAGGTCCTGCTGACCGCGTAGCGCGGCGGGAGCGCCACGTGGCTGGGAATCCGCAGTGGCGCGTTTCTCTTCCTCGCCGCCGGGACCCACCGTGCGCGCGGTCAGCCCGCGCAGCGCACCGTCGGTTCCGGGTCGTAGCGCACGGTCCGCGTGGTGCGGCTGATCTCCCGGCCGCTCAGGTCGCGGACGATCCGGGTGTCCGAGGTCCGGAAGCCCGGCTTGCCCCGGGCCGGTTTGCACTCCGGGCCCGCCGGTTTGGTGACCGTGTACGGGCTGACGTAGTCGCCGCGCGGGCCGGTCACGGATTCGACGGTGACGTGCCTGGTGCCCCACAACCGCACGGTGATGGACTTCGGTGTCCAGATCGTCTGGATCGCCACCCCGGTGGGGTATTCGTTGCCGAACTTCAGGTCGATCACGCTGCTGCCGTCCGGGTTCTGGAAGACCGTCGCGTCGCGCGCGGCGGGGTAGCGGCTGATGTAGAAGCTGTGCTCCTTGTGCTCGACGTCGGTCATGCCGGCGAAGTACGCGGCGTTGTACAACGTGGTGGCGAACTGCGAGATACCGCCACCCACCTCACGCTCCGGCACGCCCTCCTCGATCACACCCGCTTCCACGTACCCCTGCGCGGCCTCGCGGGGGCCGGTGTACCCGTTGAGGCTGAACGTTTCCCCGGGCAGCACGATCGCGCCGGTCACCTCCTCGGCGACCACCCGGATGTTCACGCCGGAATCGGGGGCGAAGCCGCCGGTGGTGAACTCGCCGATCACCTCCCTGATCCCGAGCTGCCCGGCCCGGTCGGTGGTGATCCTGGCCGGCACCGCCACGTAGCGCGCCTCGGTGGTCCGGTTGCCGCCGGGCCCGATGGCCTGCAGGAGCCCGGTCAGGGTCTGGTCCCAGTCGATCGCCCGGCCGTCGACGGACGGCACGACCGCCGGCCGGTCGTTGTCGAACCGCATCCGCGCGTCCTGCCCCGGCTTCTCCGTCGGGGCGAGCTGATCGGTCAGGACACCGAGCCGTGCGCGGTCGAGCCCGGCGGTGAGCGTGCCGTTGCCGCCGGGCTGGAACGTCAGCGCGGCGGCGAGCTGCGCGGGCTCGACCGTGGCGTCGCGGCCGTCGCCGCGCACCGTCGCCGGGCCGGCCACCGCGGGGCGGGCGAGGAGGTCGAGTGCCGCCCGGACACCCTCCGGGGTGGTCTGTGGCGCGAGCGGGAGCACGGGCAGCGTCAGGCGCGGCGAGGTGGCCCACCCGGTGCGCAGCACGTCCTCGGCCCGTGCGAGGTCGAGGGTCTGCCCGGTCTGGGGATCGACCGGGACGGGGGTCGTGCCGTCGAACCGGATGCCGCCCTCCACCGCCGGCCGGTCGACCGCCGCCCGCGCCTCGTCGAGCGTGGCGGTCAGGGAGCCGGGGTTCGCCTCGGCCACGACGGCGGTTTCGCGGTCCCGGAACAGCGACACCAGCCGGGTCCACGGGTTGAGCGGCTGTGATCCGGCTCCGGCGACGGTCGCGGCGAAGTCGACGCGGACACCGGCGTCGGCGGGAACGAACGGGATCTCCCGGTCCCCGGCCAGCACCTGGACCGGCCGGCTGAGCCGGGGCGTCAGCTCCTCGCGCAGCTTCTGCTCGGCGGCGGACTCGCTCAGCCCGCCGATCGGCACACCCGCCACCGTCGTCCCCCGCGGCACGTCGCCCGAACTCAGCGCGAGGTCGAGCACGTACAGGACGGCGAGCGCGAGCAGGACCGCCGCCGCGGCGATCGTCGCGGGCCGCCGCCACCACGGCTTCGGCCGGGCGGGCCCCACCTCGCCGACGCGCGGGAGGTATTCGGTGGGCTCAGGTGTCGAAGAAACCACCAGGTCGTAGTTGACCAAAATGGGCGGTTCAAACCCGTAGCGGCCGGCGCTCACCTGCCGTGAGCGCCGGCCGCTGCGGTCACCCGGGCCGGTGGATCACCCGATGGTGCTGCGGAAGCCGCGCAGCCGCAGGCTGTTGCTCACCACGAAGACCGAGCTGAACGCCATGGCGGCGCCGGCGATCATCGGGTTGAGCAGGCCGGCGGCGGCCAGGGGGAGGGCGGCGATGTTGTAGGCGAAGGCCCAGAACAGGTTGCCCTTGATGGTGCGCAGGGTGCGCCGGGACAGGCGGATCGCGTCGGCCGCCACCCGGAGGTCGCCACGGACCAGGGTCAGGTCGCTGGCTTCGATGGCGACGTCGGTGCCGGTGCCCATGGCCAGGCCGAGGTCGGCCTGGGCGAGCGCGGCGGCGTCGTTGACCCCGTCGCCGACCATCGCCACCACCTTGTCTTCGTCCTGCAGGCGCTGGACCACGTCGACCTTGTCGGCGGGCAGGACCTCGGCGATCACCGTCTCGATGCCGACCTCGGCGGCGACTGCCTTGGCGACGGCTTCGTTGTCGCCGGTGAGCAGGACCGGGGTGAGCCCGAGGCCGCGCAGTTGCCCGATGGCTTCGGCGGAGGTGGGTTTGACGGTGTCGGCGACCACCAGCACGGCCCGGGCCCGGCCGTCCCAGCCGACGGCGACCGCGGTCTTGCCCTGCTGCTCGGCCGTGGCCTTGGCCGCGGCGAGTTCGGGGGACAGGTGCTGGCTCCAGTCCGCCAGCAGCGCGGTGCGGCCGACGAGCACGGCCTTGCCGTCGACGATGCCCTGCACGCCGAGACCTTCGAGGTTGGTGAAGTCCTCGACGGCCGGGAGGTCACCGACCCGCTCCCGCGCGCCGGTGGCGATGGCCTGGGCGATCGGGTGCTCGGAAGCGCTCTCCAGCGCTCCGGCCAAGCGAAGCACCTCGTCGGTGTCGGCGCCGTCGGTGTGCACGTCGGTCAGGGCCATCTTGCCGGTGGTGACGGTGCCGGTCTTGTCGAGCACGATCGTGTCGACGCGGCGGGTGGATTCCAGCACTTCCGGGCCCTTGATCAGGATGCCCAGCTGGGCTCCCCGGCCGGTGCCCACCAGCAGCGCGGTGGGGGTGGCCAGTCCCAGCGCGCAGGGGCAGGCGATGATCAGCACCGCGACCGCGGCGGTGAACGCCGCGGACACCGTGCCGCCGGCGCCGAGCCAGAACGCCAGGGTCCCGGCCGCCAGCGCGATGACGATGGGCACGAACACCGCGGAGATCCGGTCGGCCAGCCGCTGCACCGCGGCCTTGCCGGTCTGCGCCTGTTCGACCAGCTTCGCCATCTGCGCCAGCTGGGTGTCCGCGCCCACCCGGGTGGCCCGCACGACGAGCCGCCCGCCGGAGTTCACGGTCGCTCCGGTGACGGCGTCACCGGGCCCGACCTCGACCGGGACCGATTCGCCGGTGAGCATGCTCGCGTCGACCGCGGAACTGCCCTCGGTGATCACGCCGTCGGTGGCGATCTTCTCGCCGGGCCGGACCACGAACCGGTCACCCACGGCCAGCTGCTCGACCGGGATGCGTTCCTCGCGGCCGTTCCGCAGCACGGCGACGTCCTTGGCGCCGAGTTCGAGCAGCGCGCGCAGCGCGGCCCCGGCCCGCCGCTTGGAGCGGGCCTCGAAGTAGCGGCCGGCGAGGATGAACGTGGTCACCCCGGCCGCGACCTCGAGGTAGATGTTGCCGTCCCCGCTGATCCGCTCGATGGTCAGCTCGAACGGGTGGGTCATGCCGGGCACCCCGGCGCTGCCGAACAGCAGCGCGTAGAGCGACCAGGCGAACGCGGCCAGCGTGCCCATCGACACGAGCGTGTCCATCGTGGCCGCGCCGTGCCGCAGGTTCGTCCACGCCGCCTTGTGGAACGGCCAGGCGGCCCACACGATCACCGGTGCGGCCAGCGTGAGCGAGATCCACTGCCAGTAGGTGAACTGCAGCGCCGGGACCATCGCCAGCACGATCACCGGCACCGACAGCACCAGCGACCCGATGAGCCGCTGCCGCAACGAGCGGGCCGGGTCCTCCTCGGCGGCCTCCGGTTCCGCGGTTTCGGGCCGGGGGACGGTGGCCGAGTAGCCCGCCGCCTCGACCTGGGCGACCAGTGTGTCCGGGTCGAGGTCGGCGGGGAAGGTGACCTTCGCCTTCTCGGTGGCGTAGTTGACGGTCGCGGTGACACCGTCGAGCTTGTTGAGCTTGCGCTCGATCCGCATCGCGCACGAGGCGCAGGTCATGCCGCCGATCGCCAGTTCGATGTCCCGCGCCGCGGTCTTCGGGGAGTTCTGCAGGTCCGAAGTCATCGTGGTACCCCTTCCTCGATCAGCCGTGGCTGTGGCCGTGGCCGTCGGCGGTCGCGGGCGGCTGCGTGGTGGCCGGTGGCGTGGTCCCGGTCGCCACGGTGAACTCGGCGGTGCGGACCTTGCCCTCGTGCTGGAAGTCCAGGAACAGCCGGTAGGTGCCGGCCGAGGGGACCTCGGCGTAGAAGGTCACGGTCGGCCCGGGCCGGGTGGTCCCGTCACCGGGTGAGCCGTCGGGGTGGACGTGGAGGTAGGCCAGGTCGCCTTCGCGCAGCGCCACCAGGTGCCCGTAGGCGCCCAGGTAGGGCTGCAGGTCGGTGACCTCCCGGCCGTCCTTGGTGACCGTGACCGTCAGCTTCGACGTGTGTCCGGCGGTGAGGTCGCCGTCGAGGCGCACCTGGTAGCCGTCCACCTCCGCGACGCGCGAGGGCGCGTAGGTCCGCGGCTGGAAGTCGCCGGCCGCGGCGAGGTCGACGCCCAGGGTCGTGGCCTGGCCGCCGGTCGGCTTGAAGTCGGCGAAGGCGCGGTAGCTGCCGGCGTCGGCGACATTCAGCGGCACGGTCCAGGTGCCGTCACCGGCCATCTCCGGGTGCAGGTGCTGGAACCCGGCGGTGTCGCGGCGCACCACGATGAGGTGCATGCGCTTGTCGTGCTCGACGTCGAACGCGGTGACCGCGTTGCCGTCGGGCCCGGTGATCCGGAAGGCGAACTGGTTGGTGGTCCCGGTGGTCAGCGTCGTGTGGGTGGGCGTGAGGGTGTAACCGCCCCTGGACGACGCCAGCCCCGCGGGCAGAGCGGGTTGCGTGGTCTCCGCGACAGTGCCGCTGTGGCTGTCCCCGTGCGCGGCGTCCTCGCCGCCGCGCGTGCCAGCTTCGCTGGTGACGGGACCGACAGCGGTGCCGATCGCCCAGGCGCCACCGGCGACCAGGACGAGCGCCGCACCGTAGGCGGAGAGCTTCCCTGCAGTGTTCATGACATTCCTGTCCTCTGGGCCGGCCGCTACGCGGTCAGCTGGTATCCGGCTTCTTCGACGGCGGCGCGCACCACGTCGGTGGTGAGCGCGTTTTCGCTGGTGACGGTGACCTTGCCGGTGGGCAGATCCACCGCGACGTCCGTGACGCCCGGGATCTCGCCGACCTCCTCGGTCACCGAAGCCACGCAGTGCCCGCACGTCATGCCGGTCACGGTGTAGGTCTGCTGAGTCATTTCGCTTCCTCTCTCGTGGTCAGGAACGGACCAGCCGGGCGATGGCCTCACTGGCCTCGCGCACCTTCGCGTCCGCGGTGTTGCCACCCACGGCGATCGCCTCGGCCACGCAGTGCTTGAGGTGCTCGTCCATCAGCCCCAGCGACACCGACTGCAGCGCCTTGGTCGCCGCCGCGATCTGGGTCAGCACGTCGATGCAGTACTCGTCGTTCTCGACCATCCGCTGCAACCCGCGGACCTGCCCCTCGATCCGGCGCAGCCGCGTCAGGTAGCCGTCCTTGTCGCTGGTGTATCCCCGCATGTCCATCTCCTCTATCCGGCCGACGACTTCGACTATACCCCCTACCGGTATCCTCCGGGTCGGGTTCCCCGTTGCCGCCGATGAGGAATTTATACCCAAGGGGGGTATGCTGCGTCAAGTACCCCTCACCGGTAGGAGGCATGTGATGGAAACAGGGCGCCGGCTCCGCGCGCTGGACCCGGGCGGCGCGCCGGAGAAGTCCCGCGAGCTGCTCGGCGGAATCGTGGAGCGGCACGGCTCGGCGGGGGAGATGATCCGCACGATGGCCCACTCGCCGGCGTTGCTGCAGGGCTACCTGGAGCTGTCGCGGGCGATGAAACGCACGAAGCTGCCCCGCGCGGTGTGCGAGAAGCTCGCGATCGCCGTGCAGGAATGGATCGGCTGCGGCGCCTGCCTGGAAGCCCACATCGAGGGCGGCCGGGCCGCGGGCCTGAGTGACACCGACATCGCGCTGGCCAGGCAGGGCACCGCGACGGACCGCCGCGAGACCGCGCTCGTCGAGTTCGCGGTGCGGGTGCTGGCCGAACCGGCATCCCGCACCGACGACGACGTGGCCGGACTCCGGGCGCACGGCTGGAGCGAGCGCGTCATCGCCGAGGTGGTCGGGCTGGTGTCGCTCAACCTGCTGACCGGCGCCTTCAACCTGGTCGCCGGAATCGAACCGGCCACGCCGCCGCGGTGACCGCCGGGCGCCCGGCGCCTACGACCGCCGCTGCGTCCCGTGCTCCTTCTCCCAGTCCAGGAAGGCGGTCAGGGTGGCCGTGCGGTGGGCGCGGGCGAGGTGCTCGATCCACTCCGCGCCCGCGCCGGACCTGATCAGGGTCACCAGCTGGTCGTGTTCGGCGACGGACGCCGCCGCGCGGCCGGGGACGAACGAGAAGGTCGACTCCCGGATCGTGGCGAGCCCGGACCAGGTGCGGCGCACCGTGTCGAGGAGCCGCGGGTTGGGGCACCGTCCATAGAGGACCTCGTGGAACTCGTGGTTGAGCCGGGTGAACTCCACCGGATCCAGATCCCGCAAGCAGGTCCGCATCTGCTCGTTGAGGCCGGCCGCCTTCGCCAGGTCGGCCGGGGTGAGCAGCGGCGCGGCGAGGGCGGTCGCCGCGCTTTCCACGATCGCCAGCACCTCCATCGCGTGCTGGTACTCCACCGGGTCGATGGCGGCCACGGTCGCCCCCACGTTGTGCTGGAAGTGCACGAGTCCCTCGGCTTCCAGCAGGCGGATCGCCTCGCGGATCGGCACCGTGCTCATGCCCAGCTCGGTGGCCAGCGAACCGAGGACGAGCCGGTGCCCCGGCCCGTACACCCCGCGCGCGATCCGGTCCTTGATCACCTCGCGCGCTCGCTGGGACTTGCTCGCCGTGCCGTCCGGTTTGTCGTCCACGTGCGCAGGCACCCGGTCCTCCTTGCTCGCTGACCCGTTCGCAGCTCCCGCGCAGCCTACCAGTCATATACGAACCAGGCGTCCAGACGTCCATCTTCTCGGTGTTCTTGTCAGCTGTCGCGCAGATCGTATATGGTCCGGCGGTCCGCATCGACAACAAGGGAGTCGTGATGGCGCGACCGTTGACGAGAACCGGCCCCGAGCACCGCCGCGTCGTCCTGGCGGCGATGGCCGGCACCACCATCGAGTGGTACGACTTCTTCATCTACGCGATCTCCGCGGGACTCGTCTTCTCCACGCAGTACTTCGCCGCGCTGGGGGAGGACGCGCTCATCCTGTCCTTCGCCACCGTGGGGATCAGCTTCTTCTTCCGGCCCGTCGGCGCGGTGATCGCCGGGCACCTGGGCGACCGCATCGGCAGGCGCGCGATGCTGGTCCTCACCCTGCTGCTGATGGGCGTCTCCACGGTGCTGATCGGCCTGGTGCCCAGCGCCGCGGCGATCGGCGTGACGGCGCCGGTCGCGCTGGTCCTGCTGCGCATCGTGCAAGGACTGTCGGCGGGCGGCGAATGGGGCGGGGCCGCCCTGCTCGCCGTCGAACACGCACCGGCCGACCGCCGTGGCCTGTTCGGCGCGTTCCCGCAGATCGGGGTTCCGGTCGGGCTCCTGCTGGCCAACGGCGTGCTCGCGCTGGTGGCCGCGCTGACCACGCCGGCGCAGTTCCTCGCCTGGGGCTGGCGCATCCCCTTCCTGCTCAGCGCCGTGCTCATCGTCGCCGGGCTGGTGATCCGCTCGCGGGTCGCCGAGAGCCCGGTCTTCGAGGAGGTCCGCCGCACGCGCAGCCAGGCCGGCCTGCCCCTGGTCCAGCTGTTCCGGCACCACTGGCGGCTCGTCGTGCTCGGCGCGATCGTGTTCGCCGCCAACAACGCGGTCGGCTACATGACCACCGGCGGATACGTGCAGTCCTACGCCGTGCGGACCCTGCACCTGGAGCGCTCGACGGTGCTCGCGGCCGTCATGATCTCCGCCGTCGCCTGGCTGGTCAGCACCCTGGCCGGCGGCTGGCTGGCCGACCGCATCGGCCGGCTCCGGGTCTACCGGATCGGCTTCGTCGTCCAGCTGCTGTGGCTGGTCCCGTTCTTCGCCCTGCTCGACACCGCGAACGTGGGACTGCTGATCGTCGCGCTGCTCCTGTTCTCGGTCGGCCTCGGGTTCACCTACGGTCCCCAGGCGGCGCTCTACGCCGAGATGTACCCGGCGCGCGTGCGCTACAGCGGCGCCGCGATCTCCTACGCGCTCGGCGCGGTGCTCGGCGGCGCGTTCGCGCCCACCATCGCCGAAGCGTTGCAGTCGAGCACGGGCACCGTGTACGCCGTGTGCGCCTACCTGGCCGGGATGACCCTGCTCGGCCTGATCGCCACCGCCGCGCTCCGCGACCACCGCGGCATTCCGCTGGACGTCTCCGGCGAGCCGGCCGCGACGCCGTTGCCCGCCGAGCGCAACCCGGGTGGCGCCGCATGACCGCGACCCAGGCGCCCGGACGGCCGGGCAAGATCATCGCGGTCCACCTCAACTACCGCTCCCGGGCCGCGCAGCGGGGCCGGACCCCGGCGTACCCGTCCTACTTCCTCAAGCCGGCGACCTCCGTGGCGGCCAGCGGGGACGTGCTCGAACGGCCCCTGGGCGCGCAGCTGCTCGGCTTCGAAGGGGAGATCGCGCTCGTCATCGGGCAGACCACCCGCCGGGTCACCCCGGAGGAGGGCTGGTCCCGCGTGTCCGGCGTGACCGCGGCCAACGACCTGGGGATATACGATCTCCGCGCGGCGGACCGGGGCTCCAACCTGCGCTCGAAGGGCGGTGACGGCTTCACCCCGCTCGGACCCGTGGTGCTCCCGGCCGGCGAGCTGGACCCGGCGCGGCTGCGCGTGCGCACCTGGGTCAACGGCGTCCTGCGCCAGGAGGACACCACCGGCGGTGTGCTGTTCGGGTTCGGCCGGCTGGTGGCCGACCTGTCCCAGCTGATCACCCTCGAACCCGGCGACGTGATCCTGACCGGCACACCCGCCGGGGCGTCGGTGGTGGTGCCCGGCGACGTCGTCGAGGTCGAGGTGGACGGGTGCGGGCACACGACCGGCCGCCTGGTCACGCCGATCGCGGAGGGGACCGTCCCGTTCGGACCGTACGGCGCGCTGCCGCGGGCCGAGGACGACCTGCGCGCGGACGCCCACGGCACCCGGCCGTTCGTGCTCACCGCCGATCTGCGCCGCCGCCTCGAATCGGTGGGCACCGCGACCCTCGCCGCGCAGCTGCGCCGCCGCGGGCACGACGACGTGACGATCGACGGGCTCTCGCCCGCCAAACCGGGCAGGCGGTTCGCCGGGCAGGCCCGCACCCTGCGGTACCTGCCCTGCCGCGCCGACCTCTTCGACGAGCGCGGCGGCGGTCACAACGCGCAGAAACGCGTGATCGACTCGCTCGGTCCGGGCGAGGTGCTCGTGATGGAGGCCCGCGGGGAACGCGGCGCCGGCACCGTCGGGGACATCCTCGCGCTGCGGGCGCAGGTGCGCGGCGCGGCGGGGATCGTCACCGACGGCGGAGTGCGCGACATCGCCGCCGTGGCCGCGCTGGACATCCCGGTCCACCACGCCGGAGCGCACCCGTCCGTGCTCGGCCGCCGCCACGTGCCGTGGGACATCGACGTGCCCGTCGCCTGCGGCGGCGCCGCGGTCCGGCCCGGCGACGTGATCGTCGGCGACGACGACGGCGTGCTCGTCATCCCGCCCCCGCTCGCCGAGGAGGTCGTCGCCGCGGCCGAGGAGCAGGAACGGCAGGAGACGTTCATCGCCGCGCAGGTGGCCGCCGGCGAACCAGTGGCGGGCCTGTACCCGATGGACGAGCACTGGCGGGCCCGGTACGCCGACTGGCTCGCCGGGCAGTGAGACCCGTTTCCCGGAAAGGAGATCCATGCGATTCCGCGCGGACCCGCGGTCGATCAGAGGCTCGATCGCACCGCTGATGACCCCGTTCACCGCCGAGGGGGACCTCGACCACGCCGGCCTGGCGAACCTGGTGCGCTGGCAGCTGGCGGCGGGCAGCCACGGCATCTCGCTCGGCGGGTCGACCGGTGAGCCCGGCGCGCAGACGGTGGCCGAACGCGCCGCGGCGATCCGGACCGTGGCCGCCGAGATCGGCGACCGCGTGCCGTGCCGGCCGGGCACCGGCTCGGCGAAACTCGGCGAAACCCTGGAGCTGACCGCCGCCGCCCGGGACGCGGGCGCCGACGCCGTGCTCGTGATCACCCCGTACTACGCGCGCCCCACCCAGGAAGCGCTCTACACCTGGTACCGCACGGTGGCGCGCGAGTTCCCCGACCTGCCGATCGTGGCCTACAACGTGCCCAGCCGCACCGCGGTGGACCTCGCCCCGGAGACCGTGGCCCGGCTCTTCCGCGACCTGGACAACTTCGTCGGCGTCAAGGAGACCACCCGGGATTTCGAGCACTTCTCCCGCGTGCTGCACCAGTGCGGGCCGGAACTGCTGGTGTGGTCCGGGATCGAGCTGCTGTGCCTGCCGCTGCTGGCGCTCGGCGGCGCCGGGTTCGTCAGCGCCACCGCCAACCTCGCCCCGGCCGCCTGCGCCGCGATGTACGAGGCGTGGCAGGCCGGCGACCACGAGCGCGCCCGCGAACTCCACTACGGCCTGCACCCGCTGGTGGACCTGCTGTTCGTGGAGACCAACCCGGCACCCGGCAAGTGGGTGCTGGCCCAGCGCGGCCTCATCGCGTCGGCGCACGTGCGGCCCCCGCTGGTCCCGCCCTCGGAAGCCGCGCTCGCCCGCATCCGGGACCTCCTGCGCCAGGGCGAGGCGTACCTGAGCCCGGCGGACGGATTTTCGACGGAAGGACAGTGACCATGCCCGAGCCCCATGTCCCCGGTGGGTTGCCGGAAGCGATCCGGCACTACATCGGCGGCGAGTTCACCGACAGCCTCTCCGGCAAGACCTTCGACGTGCTCGACCCGGTGTCCAACCAGGTGTACGTCACCGCCGCGGCGGGACAGGCCGAGGACGTCGACCGGGCGGTCGCGGCGGCGCGCGAGGCGTTCACCGGCGGCCCCTGGCCGGGCCTGCCGCCGCGCGCCCGCGCCCGGGTGCTGAACCGCATCGCCGACGCCGTCGAGGCGCAGGACGCCCGGCTCGCCGAGCTGGAGACGTTCGACACCGGCCTGCCGATCACCCAGGCGCTCGGGCAGGCGCACCGCGCGGCCGAGAACTTCCGGTTCTTCGCCGACCTGATCGTGGCCCAGTCCGACGACACCTACCGGGTGCCCGGCAGGCAGCTCAACTACGTGCACCGCAAGCCGGTCGGCGTCGCCGGGCTCATCACGCCGTGGAACACGCCGTTCATGCTGGAGAGCTGGAAACTGGCGCCCGCGCTCGCGGCGGGATGCACCGTGGTGCTCAAACCGGCCGAGTTCACCCCGCTGTCGGCCGGGCTGTGGGCCGGCATCTTCGCCGAGGCCGGCCTGCCCGACGGTGTGTTCAACCTCGTCCACGGGTTCGGCGAGGAAGCCGGCGACGCGCTGGTGAAACACCCGGACGTGCCGCTGATCTCGTTCACCGGCGAGAGCGCCACCGGGCAGACGATCTTCCGCAACTGCGCGGCCGGCCTGAAGGGCATGTCCATGGAGCTGGGCGGCAAGTCGCCGGCGATCGTGTTCGCCGACGCCGACCTCGACGCCGCGCTGGACTCCACGGTGTTCGGCGTGTTCTCCCTCAACGGGGAACGCTGCACCGCGGGCAGCCGCATCCTCGTCGAGCGCGCCGTCTACGACGAGTTCTGCGAGCGTTTCGCCGCCCGCGCCCGTGCGATCGTCGTCGGCGACCCGGACGACCCGGCCACCGAGGTCGGCGCGCTGGTGCACCCCGAGCATCACGCGAAGGTGATGCGTTACGTCGAACTCGGCCGGTCCGAGGGACGGCTGCTCGCCGGCGGCGGCCGCCCGCCCGGCCTGGACACCGGGAACTACGTGGCGCCGACCGTGTTCGCCGACGTCGCCCCGGACGCGCGGATCTTCCAGGAGGAGATCTTCGGTCCCGTCGTCGCGCTCACCCCCTTCGACAGCGAGGACGAGGCACTGGCGCTGGCCAACGACGTCCGGTACGGCCTGGCCGCCTACGTGTGGACCTCGAACCTGGAACGCGCGCACACCTTCGCCCAGTCGGTCGAGGCCGGGATGGTCTGGCTGAACTCGCACAACGTCCGCGACCTGCGGACCCCGTTCGGCGGGATCAAGGCTTCCGGGCTCGGCCAGGAGGGCGGTTACCGCTCGCTCGACTTCTACACCCACCAGCAGGCCATCCACGTCTCACTCGGCCCCGTGCGCACCCCCCGGTTCGGCGCGGTCCGGAAAGGACAGTCATGACCACCACCCCGCCCGATGTGCTCCGCTGCGCCTACGCCGAGCTGGTCGTGACCGACCTGGCCGCGTCCCGGGCGTTCTACGTCGACGTGCTCGGCCTGATCCCCACGTACGAGGACGGCGAGCGGATCCACCTCCGCGCGGTCGAGGAGTACCTGCACCATTCGCTGGTGCTGCGCCAGGGGGACACGCCCGCGCTGGCGGTGCTCGGCTACCGGGTGCGCGGCGCCGCCGACCTCGACCTCGCCGAGGCGCACTACCGCGCCCTCGGGGTGCGGGTGCAGCGGCGCCCGGCCGGGGCGACGCGCGGGATCGTCGAAGCCGTGCGGGTGGAGGACCCGCTCGGCTTCCCGGTGGAGTTCTTCCACGACGCCGTGCACGTGGAACGGTTCACCCAGCGCTACGACGTGCACGGCGCGGGCGCACTGTCCCGGTTGGACCACTTCAACCTCGGCACGCCCGACGTCCCGGCCGCCCGGGCCTACTACGAGGACCTCGGTTTCCGCGTGTCGGAGGACATCCAGGACGCCGAGGGCACGGTCTACGCGGCGTGGATGTTCCGCAAACCGACGGTGCACGACGTGGCCCTCACCGGCGGCGACGGTCCCCGGCTGCACCACCTCGCGTTCGCCACCCACGAACGGCACCAGATCCTGCACATCTGCGACCACCTCGGCGCGCTGCGCCGGTCCGGGATGATCGAGCGCGGGCCCGGGCGCCACGGGGTGTCGAACGCGTTCTACCTCTACGTCCGCGACCCGGACGGCCACCGGATCGAGATCTACACCCACGACTACTACACCGGCGACCCGGACAACCCGGTGATCACCTGGGACGTGCACGACCACCAGCGGCGGGACTGGTGGGGCAACCCGGTGGTGCCCAGCTGGTACACCGACGCCTCCCCGGTGCTCGACCTCGACGGGCGGGTCCGGCCGGTGGTGCCCCGCGTGCAGCCCCGGGAGGCCGAGGTCACCGTCGGCGCGGACGGCTTCTCCTACACGAGCCCGCGCAACGGCTTCAAACTGGGCGAACAGGTCTGACGGTGCGCCCGGCGTGGCGATCACGCGGTGCCCCCGGCGCGGGGGCACCGCGGCCGGTACCGTGGACGCGGGCACCGAGGCGAGGGGAGCGCGGGCATGGACGACGAGCACCGGTTCGACCGCGACGCCTACCGCGCCTTCGTCCGCGCCCACCACCCCGACGTCGGCGGCGATCCCGAGCTGTTCCGCGAGGGGCTGCGCCGCTTCCACGCCGCCCGCACCGCACCGGCGAACCCGATCGTGTTCGTGCGGCGCCGCCGCGGGGTCGCGGGCCTCGTCCAGCGCCTGCGGGAGGGCTGGACGCGGCACCGCCGGCCGCCGCGGGTGCGGTAGCCGCTCCGGTTCAGTGTGCGGTGCGCCGTCCGCGCGCGGTGAGCAGGCCGAGCGCGATCATCGCGACCCCGAGCACCAGGTGCAGCCAGTTGTCGGCGGTGTTGACCGGGACGAAGTTGGCGCTCCCGGCCTCGTCGACGACCAGCCCGTACACCCACAGGACCAGGTAGATCGCGCCGCCGCCGATCAGGAAGGCACGGGCGGCCCCCGCGCTGCGCGACGCGGCCAGGCCGGCGACACCGAACAGCAGGTGCACGATGTTGTGCAGCACCGAGACCGCGAACACGCCCAGCAACAGGGCCCCGGAGTGGTGCCCGGCGAAGGTCAGCTCGTCGTAGCCGGTGGTGATGCCGGGGACGAAGCCGAGGATGCCGACCAGGAGGAACACGGCGCCCACGACGCCGGCGGCGGCGCGCGCCCCGCGGGTGGTGGACAGGGTGGTGGATCGGGACATGGTGATCACCTCAACCAGTGGATCGAGTCGGTCAGCGGGTTCTCGTCGCGGAGCGGGTTCCGGATGGGCGCCGCCCGGCCCCGATGCGGGCCGGCCGCCTGGTCCAGCTGCGTGGCCGCGGTTCCCCGGTGGTGGTCACTCCGGGCATTCGGGCCCGTCGCCGTGCGGATCGGATGGACCGGGATCTTCGCGCCGGCCGATCCGGTGACGGTGCGGCGCCGGATCCGCGGCCCATCAGTCCACTACGCACGTTCAAGCCCCGGGCGACCCGGCTGCGCCCAGGAAGTGACCGAGCTACGGGCGGCGGCCGCACGACTCGCCGCCGTCGCGCGACCCCTGCCTCACGGCTGCCCGGGGCGGTGCCGGCGGCGATCACCGGGGTGCGGGAGCCGGGGTGTGTGGCCGGTGACGCCGGGGATCCCGCGACGGTTCTCGACCGTCCCGCGCCGAGCCGGTCAGGACGCTCGCGGCGGCAGAGCCGGGTGGCCGGTGGGGTGGATACCGATCGCGAAGCCGTAGGTGGTGTCCCCGGACCGGGGCAGCCGGTCGAACTCGTCGACGAGCTGGGCCATTCTGTCCCAGAACCGCGCGGCCCGGTCCCCGGAGATGCGCGCGTGGCGGATGAAGCCCCACAGCTGTCCGGCCTCGAAAGCCGCGGCGGGCTCGCGCGCCGCCACCTCGAAGTCGTCGAAGTCCCCGGAGACCGCCGCCTCGGCCACGGCCGGCTCCGCCGCGACGAAGAACATGCGTGCGGTGCGGCCGTAGAACCGTTCCGCAACGGCTCGGACCCGCCGCGTGCGCACCACCCGGAGCAGGCCGTTGCCGGCGAGCACCTGCACGTGGTGCGCGACGGTGCTCTTGGGCTTGACCGAGGGCGTGTGGAGCGTCGCCGAGGACCTGCGCCGGGCGGGCCACATGGTGCACCCCCCGGATCTGTTCGGGGGCGGACCTTCGCCGGCCTCGAGGAAGGTTTCGCCTTCGCTCGCCACGCCGGGTTCGAACAGCTGCGGGAGCGTGGGATCGCCGAGGCGGAGGCGCTGGGACCGGAACTCGGGTACGCCGGGTTCTCGTTCGGTGTCACCATCGCCCAGCGGCTCGCGCAGACCCGCCCTGGAGCACGCGGCGCGGTGCTCATCGACTCCTCACTCCCCGCGTACGACCCCGAGGCAGCCGGGGTACTCCTGGATCGCGGGCGCTCTTTCCTCGCCTCGGTGTGACTCCCGCCAGGCGGACGGGGCCGGGTCCGCCGACCTCCACCACCGCGCGTCCGGCGAGCGGGGCGGTGGGAGAATCGGGCGCGTGACGGCGAGTACCAGTGACATCGACAAGGCGGCCGGCCTGCTGCGTGCCGGGCGCCTGGTGGCCTTCCCGACCGAGACGGTCTACGGCCTGGGCGCCAACGCCGAGGACGCGGCCGCCGTCGCACGGGTGTACCGGGCCAAGGGGCGCCCGTCGTCGCATCCGTTGATCGTTCACCTCGGCGGTGCGGGGCAGCTGGGGGACTGGGTCGAGGACGTGCCCGCGACGGCGCGCCTGCTGGCCGAGCGGTTCTGGCCGGGGCCGCTGACACTGGTGCTGCGCCGGGCCCGCCGGGTGCCGCTGGAGGCGACCGGTGGTCTGGAGACCGTGGCGGTGCGCGTGCCCGATCACCCCGTCGCGCTGGCGTTGCTGGCGGCGTTCGGTGGCGGTGTCGTGGCGCCGTCGGCGAACCGGTTCGGCTCCGTCAGCCCCACGACGGCCGGCCACGTGCGGACCGAGCTCGGCGACGCCGTCGACTTCGTGCTCGACGGCGGCCCCTGCCACGTCGGGGTGGAGTCGACGATCGTCGACGTCACCGGTGACGAGCCGAGTGTCCTGCGACCGGGCGGGGTGACCCGCGAGGACCTCGAAGCCGTGCTGGAGCGCCCGCTCGCGGTTCCCGCGACCAGCCACATCCGGGTGCCGGGCCAGCACCCGTCGCACTACGCGCCGCGGGCGCGGGTGGTGCTGGTCGAGCCGGAGAAGGTCGTCACCGAGGCGGAGCTGGCCGGCGAGCAGGGGCACAAGGTGGGCCTCCTGCTGCCCCCGGACGCGGGCGACGCCCCGGTGAACGCGCACGCGGTGGCGGAGGTCCCGGCTTCGATGGCCGCCTACGCGCGCAACCTCTACGGCTTCCTGCGGGAGCTGGACCAGCGGGGGTGCGACCTCATCATCGCGTCGCTCCCGCCGGAGGAGGGGCTCGGGCTCGCGATCGCCAACCGGCTGCGCCGCGCCGCCGGCCCCCGCACCGGCTGATCAGGACAGTCGCGAAGGCGCTCGACCGCAACGGTCCTTCCCAGGTTGGTGTGATCTGAAGTCAGCGAAGAGCGCGGTCCGGGTCATCGCCCGTGATGGGGAGCACGAGGTCGAGATCAGGCGGTCCCGGTTCCGGTGCACCGTTGCCCGCGTCGGTGACGCCGAGGCCGCCGCGGCGGTGATCGCGCGGGTGCGCAAGGCCGGGCCGGGTGCCAACCACCACTGCACGGCCCTCCGGACCGGCGACCCGGAGACCGGCGAGATGACCGTGCGCAGCAACGACGACGGCGAACCCGCCGGCACGGCGGGCGTTCCGATGCTCGAGGTGCTGGCGCGCCGCAACCTGACCGATGTCGTCGCCGTCGTGTCGCGGTGGTTCGGTGGGACCAAGCTCGGCGCGGGCGGGCTGGTCCGCGCGTACTCCGGTGCGCTGGCCGAAACCCTGGACGCCGTCGGGACGCTTCGCCGGGTTCGGCACCGCGAACTGCTGCTCGCCGTGCCGCACGACCTCGCCGGCCGTCTCGAGCACGACCTGCGCACCTCGCCCTACCGGCTGCTGGGCGCCGACTACGGGGCGGACGTCACGCTGACGGTCGCCGTCACCGAGGCCGGCCGCGATGCGTTCAGCGCGTGGCTCGCCGAGCGCTCCGGTGGCGCGGTCGAGGCCCTCGACGCGGGGACGCGGGACCTCTACCTGCCCTGAGCGGCGGCACACCGGTCAGCACGGTCCTGCCGCACGTGATCGAGGAGTTCCTTGCGCGGCCCGGCACGCGACCTCCCAGGCGGCCTCGATCATGGGGAAGATCTCGTCCACCGCAGCCTCCGGATCGGTGGCTTCGCGGCCGAGCGAGAAGGCGTCCACCACGAACCTCGCGACGGTCCGGCAGGCGATGGTGACCTGCGGCAGGCCGAGGTCCGCGGCGATGGCCACGGCCAGCGCCTCGGCGTGACGCAGCCGCATCGACTTCTCGTAGTCCCGCAGCGCGGGTGACTCGTCGATCATCCGCCAGAGCGGGCCGGCGCCGTCGCCGGTGCAGTGCCGCAGCAGCGCCTGGACCTCGCGGCGCAGTGCCGGCATGAGTGGCTCCTGCGGGGATCGGTGTGTCACCGCTCGCACGAGGCGCTGTTCGAAGTCGTCGTCCCGCTCGAAGACCAGGGCCTCTTTCGACGCGAAGTGGGCGAAGACCGTGGTCACGGCTACATCGGCCGCAGCGGCGACGTCACGGATCCCCACCGCGTCGTACCCGCGCTCCAGGAAGAGCCGCAGTGCGGTGTCGGCGATCTTCTGCCGGGTCGCGGCCTTCTTGCGCTCACGGCGTCCTGGGGGCGCTTCTGCCATGGGTGGACACTACCAGGTGCAAAATCCTATCCGTTGTTAAATGCTAACCGTTAGTGTTACGGTCGCCGGTATGAAGAAGGTGGTCTTCGCCGAGTACGGCGGTCCCGAAGTCCTGCAGCTCGTCGACGCCGAGGAGCCGCACGCGGGGCCTGGTCAGGTGCGCATCGCGGTGCGGGCCGCCGGTGTGAACGCCCACGACTGGAGGGTGCGCGAGGGCCAGTTCCGGGACTCGCGCCCGATCGCGTTGCCTTCCGGGGTGGGGCTCGACGCGTCGGGGGTGGTGGACGAGATAGGTGCGGGCGTGGCCGGGGTCGAGATCGGGGACCCTGTGTTGGGCGAAGGGTCGGACACCTATGCGGAGTTCGCGGTGCTGTCCGCGTGGGCTCCGATGCCCGGGGGCCTGACGTTTCCGGAGGCGGCCGGCTACGCCTCGGTGGTGGAGTCCGCGCTGCGCATCATCGGGCTGGCCGGGGTGGAGCCTGGGCAGACGCTGCTGGTGAGCGGCGCGGCCGGGGGAGTCGGATCGGTGGTGTTGCAGATCGCCCGGGAGCGTGGCATCACCGTCATCGGCACCGCCGGGCCGTCCAATCAGGACTACGTGCGCAGCCTGGGCGCGTTCGCCACCACCTACGGCGACGGCTGGGTCGGGCGGGTGCGACAGCTCGGCGAGGTCGACGCCGCTCTCGACCTGGCCGGCTCCGGGGTGATCCGCGAGCTCGTCGAGCTGACCGGGGACCCCCGGCGGGTGGTCTCCATCGCCGACCTCAGCGCGCCCGAGCACGGTGCCCGGTTCTCCGGAACGGCCGGGAGCGTGCAGGACGCGCTCGACGAGGTTGCCGGCCTCATCGCGGCGGGGAAGCTGCGCCTGCCGGTCGAGAAGACCTACGCGCTCACGGAAGCTGCGGCCGCGCACGCCGACAGCCAAGCCGGCCACACGCGCGGGCGCCGGGTCATCGTCCTGTGATGTCTGAAAGCGTCGCCGTTGCGGTCAAGCGCGAGGCGCGGCGCCCGCCGGCCGCCGCGGTCACGCTCGCGTGCGTGCTCCCAACCGTGACGTCATGGTGAGGGAGCCGCACGTTCGACTCCTGCAGGGGTACGCATCCGTGCACCGTCGCGGCGGGGCCCGCGGCTCGACCGGGAGAGCATCCGCACGGTACAGCGCGCGGGGCCCGGCGGCCACCCGGAACTCATGACTCCGGGGAGCCTGGATCGACACCAGGACGCGCGACCACCGGCCCCGACCGGCTTGGCCCACGCCGCGGCGGCCTGCGCAGCCGTCCGGCACCCCGGCGCGTTCATTTCGGTTCCTTGACGAGCGTCATCGCTGCGATATTCTGGCCCTGACGTCCGCGAAGGGAGTTCCGGGTGAGCGGCTTCCGGCTCAGTGGCGAGCAGCGTGAGTACGTGCGCTGGGTGCGCGAAGCCGCGAGTGGGCTTCCCGCGCCAGTGCCCGGCCGGGTGGACCGCGCCCTGGTGCAGGCCCTGGGGGAGCGCGGCCTGCTGCGGGGCCTGTTCGGGCCGGGCGACCCGCCGTCCGGTGCCGCGGCCCTGCGGTTGTGCCTGCTGCGCGAGACGATCGCCCAGATCAGCACCGAGGCGGAGACCGCGCTCGCGCTGCAGGGGCTGGGCAGCTACCCGATCCTGCAGTCCGGCTCACCCGAACTGGTCAGCCGCTGGATCCCCGCGGTGATCTCCGGGGAGGCGGTCGCCGCGTTCGCCCTGACCGAGGCGGGCGCCGGATCGGACGCCGCGGCGCTTCAGCTGCGCGCCGAACGCGACGGCGACGGCTGGGTGCTGACCGGCGAGAAGCTGTGGATCTCCAACGCCCCCGACGCCGACATCTACACCGTCTTCGCGCGCACCACGCCCGACGCCGGCGCGCGCGGCGTCACCGCGTTCGCCGTCCCGGGGACGAGCCCGGGGTTGTCCGGGGAACCGCTCGACATGCTGTCCCCGCACCCGATCGGCCGCCTGGTGTTCGACGGGGTGCGGGTCGGCGCGGGCGCGGTGCTGGGCGAGGTCGACCGCGGGTTCACCGTCGCCATGCGCACGCTGGACCTGTTCCGGCCCAGCGTCGGCGCCTTCGCGGTCGGGATGGCCCAGGCCGCGCTCGACGCGACGCTGACCCACGTCCGGGAACGCCGGGTGTACGGGGCGCCGCTGGCGAACCAGCAGTCCGTGGCGCACCGCGTCGCCGAGATGGCGACGGAGCTGGAGGCGGCCCGGCTGCTCGTCTACGCCGCGGCCGCGGCCTACGACGACGGCGCCGGACCGGACGAGCAGCCGCGGCGGTCGGCGATGGCGAAGCTGTACGCCACCGAAGCCGCGCAGCGGATCGTCGACGGGTGCGTCCAGCTGCACGGCGCGGCGGCCCTGCGGCGGGGACATCCGCTGGAACACCTCTACCGCGACGTGCGGGCGCTGCGCATCTACGAAGGCGCCTCCGAAGTCCAGCGTTCCCTCATCGCCCGCAACCTGATCGGCAGGGAGTACACCCGATGACCTACCGCTTCCACGCCTCCCCGCGGCTGACCGAGCACTGGCGGCACTTCCGGTTCGCCAAGGACGGCGGCGTGGCCACCGTGACCCTGGACCGGCCGGAGAAACTCAACCCGCTGACCTTCGAAAGCTACGCCGACCTGCGCGACCTGCTCGCCGAGCTGCCGCACCACCAGGACGTGCGCGCGCTGGTCATCCGCGGCGAGGGCAAGGGGTTCTGCGGTGGCGGCGACGTCGACGAGATCATCGGCGAGCTGATCCGGATGGAGCCGCGCGACCTGATGCGGTTCACGAAGATGACCGGCGCGGTCATCCGGGCGATGCGGGAGTGCCCGATCCCGATCATCACCGCCATCCACGGCATCGCAGCCGGCGCGGGCGCGGTGGTGGCGCTGGCGTCGGACTTCCGGATCGTGAGCCGGTCCGGGCGCTTCGCCTTCCTGTTCACCAAGGTGGGCCTGTCCGGCGGCGACATGGGCGCGGCGTACCTGCTGCCGCGCGTGGTCGGGCTCGGGCGGGCCACCGAGCTGCTGATGCTCGGCGACACGATCGACGCCGAGACCGCCGGCCGGTACGGCCTGGTGTCGCGGCTGGTGGCCGACGACGAGCTGGACACCGTGGTCGCCGACCTGGCCCGCCGGCTCGCCGACGGCCCGACGCTCGCGCTCGCGCAGACGAAGTCGTTGCTCACGGCCGAACTGGACATGTCCATGCCGGCGTCGATGGAACTGGACGCGATGACCCAGGCCCTGCTCATGACCACGCGCGACCACGCCGAGTTCCACGCCGCGTTCACCGAACGCCGCGCCCCGCGCTGGGAGGGCCGTTGACCGCGCGGGTCGCGCTGGTGACCGGCGCCGGCCGCGGCATCGGCCGCGCGATCGCCCGCCGGCTCAGCGGCGAGGGCCTGCGCGTGGCCCTGGTGGCCCGCGACCGCGACCAGCTCGCCCGCACGGCGAGCGGCTGCGCCGGAGCGACGATGGTGCTCCCCGCCGACGTCACCGAACCGGAGGCGGCCGAGCACGTGCACGCCGAGATCGAACGGACGTGGGGGCCGGTCGAGGTCCTCGTCGCCGGCGCCGGGGCCGGCCATTCGGCGCGGCTGGAACGCACGACCGACGCGGACTGGCAGCGCATGCTCGACCTGAACCTGACCGCGCCGTTCCGCTTCGTGCGGCGCGCGGTACCGGCCATGCGGGACGCCGGCTGGGGGCGGATCGTGGTGGTGGCGTCCAGCGCCGCGCACATCGGTGAGCCCTACATCGCGGCCTACACCGCGAGCAAGCACGGGGTGCTGGGCCTGGTCCGGTCCGCGGCCGCGGAGCTGGCGCGCACCGGCGTGACCGTCAACGCGGTGTGTCCCGGCTACGTGGACACCCCGATGACGGAGGCGACGATCGCGAACATCGTGGCGTCCTCGGGGCGCAGCCCGGAACAGGCCCGGGAGGCGCTGGAACGCAAGCAGCCGATCGGCCGGCTGATCACGCCCGCCGAGGTGGCCGACGCGGTGTGGTTCTGCGTCGCCAGCAGCGCGGTGACCGGGCAGGCGATCAATGTGGACGGAGGTGCCGTGCAGTGAGCGTCGAACGCGTCAACCCGCCGGAACTGGCGCCGCCACGGGGTTTCTCGCACGCGGTCGTCGGCACCGGGACGACGGTCTTCCTGGCCGGGCAGACCGCGTTGGACCGAAGTGGACGGATCGTCGGCGGGGACATCGTGGCGCAGTTCGAGCAGGCCCTGTCCAACCTGCTCACCGCACTGCGGGCGGCGGGCGGCGAGCCGGGGCAGCTGGCGAGCCTGACCGTGTACGTCACCGACATGGACGACTACCGGGCCCACGCCGGGGAGATCGGCCGGGTGTGGCGACGCCTGGCAGGCCGGGACTACCCGGCGATGGCGGGCATCGGCGTGGCCCGGCTGTGGGATGCCGAGGCGCTGGTCGAGGTGCAGGGGTTCGCCGTGGTGTGACCGCCTGGGCTTCGCCAAGCAGCGGGAACACCGCTTCGAGCCAGGACTTCGGCTCCGAGCCTGCTGAGCACGCTCTGGGACGTTCCCGGGGTGGCCTGTCGACCGGACTGCACCTGGCCTGCATCGCCGCCCGGCAGCGGCGTGGCAGCCGTGGATGCCGTTGCGCAGGATCGTCCAGTCCGTACGGCCGGCGTATCCCGATGGCCTGCGACGTCCGGGAGGTCCTGGACCGCATCGGCGACACATGGACGGTGCCGGCCCGCGTCGAGTACGCGCTGACTCCCACCGGCCACAGCCTCACGTTCGTGCTGAAAGCCGTCGCCGACTGGGCGGCGGAGCACCGCCACACCGTGATCGAGTCTCGCGCCCGCTGGGACCGCGGGACGGCAGCGCCTGGTCCCGGCGTGGCTTGACTACCGCGCGAGCAGGGGTTCGACGTGGTCGTGCGCGGGCCCGGCGAGCCGGCGCCGTAACTCGAAGAACACCTCCGCCGCGCGGAGGCCGATCCAGCCGGCCGGGAGCACCTCCAGGGGGAGCCCGGGTTCGAGGTAGGGCAGCCGCCGCCAGTCGGTGAGCGCGTGGACGTAGTCGGCGAACGCTTCCGCGCCGTCGATGCGGCGCCGTCGCCGGTAGCGCGCGAGCACCGGCTCGTGGCGGCTCAGGAACGTGTCGTACAGCTCGTGCAGGCGCTGGAGGTCCCACCAGTCCCGCACCCGCTCCGCGGTCGCGGCGAAACCCAGGTGGTCGGCGTGGAACAGCTCGACGTAGGGATCCAGGCCCTGGCGCAGGAGCGCCTCCCGCGTCTCGCCGAGCAGGTGCGCCGGGGCGATCCACACCCCCGACGACACCGTGCCGAACCCGAGCCAGGACAGCCGGGAGCGCAGCTGGTGCCGTTTGTCGCGTTCGGACTCCGGCACGCTGAACACCGCCATCAGCCAGCCCTCACCGGCATCGGCCCGGCGGCGCTCGAAGATGCGGCGGTCGCCCTCGTCGAGGATCTCGCGGGCGGTGGCGGACAGTTCGTACCCGGCGGCCCCGCCGACCTTCGCCGCCGTCAGCAGCCCGCGCCGCTTGAGCCGGAAGACCGCGGACCGCACGGCCGGCTCGTCCACCCCGCAGTGCGCCAGCAGCTGGATCAGCGCGGCGACGCTCATCCAGCCGCCCGCCTCCCGGGCGTAGAGACCGTAGACGGTGACGATCAGCGCCCGCGGCTGCTGCCCACGCCCGTTGTTCTCGTCCGCACCGGTGGCCACGGCAGTCACTCTAACCCGCCGCGCGGTGGCGTCCCCGGCTACATCATTTCTATCGCCGTCTTGACTACCGTCACGAAAAGAGAATGATTGGGGCATGACCTTCCCGGGTTCCGCGCACGCCGACACGTTCTGCCGGGACAACCTGCCGCCCCGGCACTCCTGGCCGGAGTTCCTGGAGGAACTGCCCGAGCTGCGGTATCCGCCGCGGCTCAACTGCGGCGTCGAACTCCTCGACGCGGTCATCGAGCGGCTCGGGCCGGACCGCCCGTGCCTGCTCACCCCGGACGGCGAAACCTGGACCTACGGCCAGTTGCGGGACCGGGTCGATCGCCTCGCCTGGGTGCTCACCGAACAGCTCGGCGTGGTTCCCGGGCAGCGGGTCCTGCTGCGCGGCCCGAACACCCCGGCGCTGGCCGCCTGCTGGCTCGCGGTGATGAAGGCCGGCGCCGTCGCGGTGGCGACGATGCCCCTGCTGCGGGCCGGGGAGCTGACCGCGATCGCCCGGATCGCCGCGGTCAACCTCGCGCTGTGCGACGCGCGGTTCGACGGCGAACTCGTGGCGGCCGACCTGGCCGGCGCGCCGGTGGTCCGGTACGGCGGAGGCGATCCGGACGACCTGATGGCCCGCGCGCGGGCGGCGCCGGGCGGGTTCACCGCGGTCGACACCGCGGCCGACGACGTCGCGCTGCTGGCGTTCACGTCGGGCACCACGGGGCGGCCGAAGGCGACCATGCACTTCCACCGGGACGTCCTGGCGATCACCGACACCTTCTCCCGGCACGTCCTGCGGCCGCGCCCGGACGACGTCTTCACCGGCACCCCGCCGCTGGCGTTCACCTTCGGTCTCGGCGGCCTGCTGGTGTTCCCGCTGCGCGCCGGCGCGGCCACGCTCCTGATCGAGAAGGCGACCCCGGACGAGCTGGCCGACGCCATCGAGGCCCACGACGTCTCCGTGTGCTTCACCGCCCCCACCGCCTACCGCGCCATGCTCCGCTCGAACCGGGTCCGCGCGCTGGGCAAGCTGCGGCGGGCGGTGTCGGCGGGGGAGCACCTGCCGGAGGCGACGTGGCGCGCGGTGCACGAGGCGACCGGCCTGCGCCTGATCGACGGCATCGGCGCGACCGAGATGCTGCACATCTTCGTCTCCGCCGCCGACGACGACATCCGGCCCGGCGCCACCGGCCGCGCCGTGCCCGGATACCGGGCGGCCGTGCTCGGCGAAGACGGCAAGCCGCTGCCGCCGGGGACGCCGGGGCGGCTGGCGGTGAAGGGGCCGACCGGCTGCCGGTACCTGGCCGACGACCGCCAGGCCGCCTACGTCCAGGACGGCTGGAACATCACCGGCGACACCTTCGTCGCCGACGAGGACGGCTACCTCTACTTCGTGGCCCGCAACGACGACATGATCGTCTCCTCCGGCTACAACATCGCCGGGCCGGAGGTCGAGGAGGCCCTGCTCGCGCACGAGGCCGTCCTCGAGTGCGGTGTGGTCGGCGTGCCCGACCCCGAACGCGGCCAGCTCGTCAAGGCCTTCGTCGTCCCGTCGCCCGGCGTCGAGGCGGACCAGGCCCTGGTGTCCGAGTTGCAGAACTTCGTGAAGGCGCGGATCGCGCCGTACAAGTATCCGCGCGCGGTCGAGTTCGTCTCCGATCTTCCGCGCAGCAACACCGGAAAGCTGCAGCGCTACAAGCTTCGCGAGCGCGATCACGCGGGGGAGCGGTGATGCGGATCGCGGTGATCGGCGGCGGGCCGGGCGGTCTGTACTTCGCGGCGCTGGCCAAACAGCTGGGCCCGGGCGACGAGATCGACGTGTGGGAACGCAACGCCGCCGACGACACGTTCGGGTTCGGCGTGGTGTTCTCGGACGAGACACTCGGGGGCATCGAGCACGCCGACGAGCAGGTCTACCGGCAGATGGCGCGGGAATTCGCCCGCTGGGACGACATCGACGTGCACTTCCGCGGCCAGGTGCTCACCAGCGGCGGCCACGGGTTCGCCGCGATGAGCCGCAAACGGCTGCTGCAGATCCTGCAGCAGCGGTGCGCCGGGCTGGGCGTGCGGCTGCACTTCGCCACGCCCGCCCCGGACGCCGACCGGCTCGCGGCCGAGTACGACCTCGTCGTCGCCGCGGACGGGGTGAACTCGGCGGTGCGCGCCCGCCACGCGGGCGTGTTCGGCCCGTCCCTGGACGACCGCTCGTGCCGCTACATGTGGCTGGGCACGGACAAGGTGTTCGACGCGTTCAAGTTCTACATCGAACAGACGCCGTACGGGGTCATGCAGATCCACGGCTACCCGTTCGACGCGCACGGCAGCACCTTCATCGTGGAGATGGCCGAACAGGTGTGGCAGCGGGCCGGGTTCGCCGCCTTCGCCGACCGCGAGTTCGCGCCGGGGGAGTCCGACGAGAAGTCGATCGAGCTGGTGCGGGAGCTGTTCGCCGGCGTGCTGGGCGGCGCCCGGCTGCTGGCGAACAACTCCCGGTGGATCACCTTCACCACGGTGCGCAACCAGCGGTGGCGCCACGGCAACGTCATCCTGCTCGGGGACGCCGCGCACACCGCGCACTTCTCGATCGGCTCGGGCACCAAGCTCGCGATGGAGGACGCGCTCGCGCTCGCCGCGTCCCTGCACGAGCAGCCGGACGTGGAGCGGGCGCTGATCGCCTACGAGGCGGAGCGCAAGCCGGTGGTCGAGTCGACCCAGCGCGCGGCGCAGGCCAGCCTGGAGTGGTTCGAGAACCTGGGCCAGTACGTGCACCAGGAGCCGGTGCAGTTCGCGTTCAACATCATGACCCGCAGCCGTCGCGTCACCTACGACAACCTCCGCGTCCGCGACCCCGGGTTCGTCGACCGCGCCGACCGCTGGTTCGCCGGGCACGAGCAGCGGCGCGGCCACGGCGACGGCAGCATGCGGCCGCCGATGTTCCAGCCGTTCCGGCTGCGCGGGCTGGAGCTGCGCAACCGCGTGGTGGTGTCCCCGATGGACATGTACCGGGCCTGCGACGGGATGCCCGGCGACTTCCACCTGGTGCACCTCGGCGGCAAGGCGCTCGGCGGCGCGGGCCTGGTGATGACCGAGATGGTGTGTGTGTCCGACATCGGCCGGATCACCCCGGGCTGCACCGGGATCTACACCGACGAGCAGGCGCGGGCGTGGCGGCGGATCACCGAGTTCGTGCACGCCGAGAGCACCGCGAAGATCGGCATCCAGATCGGGCACTCGGGGCGCAAGGGCTCCACCCGGCTGATGTGGGAGGGCATCGACCAGCCGCTGCCGGAGGGCAACTGGCCGGTCGTCGCCCCGTCGCCCCTGCCCTACCGGGAGGGCGTGAACCAGGTGCCGCGCGAACTCGATCCGGACGACCTCGCCGTGATCCGGCGCCAGTTCACCGACGCCGCGGCGCGGGCCGCCGACGCCGGGTTCGACCTGCTCGAACTGCACTGCGCGCACGGCTACCTGTTGTCGTCGTTCATCTCACCGCTGACCAACCACCGCACCGACGGCTACGGCGGGTCGCTGGAGGCGCGGCTGCGGTTCCCGCTCGAGGTGTTCCGGGCGATGCGGCGGGTGTGGCCGGCGGACCGGCCGATGAGTGTCCGGATCTCGGCCACGGACTGGTGCGACGACGGCATCACCGCCGAGGATTCGGTGGAGATCGCCCGCGCGTTCGCCGCGGCCGGGGCGGACGTCATCGACGTGTCCACCGGCCAGGTGGATCCCGCCGAGAAGCCCGCGTTCGGCCGGTCCTACCAGACGCCCTTCGCCGACCGCATCCGCAACGAAACCGGCATCGCGACCATGGCGGTCGGCGTCATCTCCTCCTACGACGACGTCAACTCGATCCTGCTCGCCGGCCGCGCGGACCTGTGCCTGCTGGGCCGCGCGCACCTGTACGACCCGAACTGGACGCTGCGCGCCGCCGCGGAGCAGGGGTATTCCGGTCCCGGGGCGGAGTGGCCGCTGCCGTGGCGGCCGGGGTCCCGGCGCCCGCAGACCGGCCGCACCGAAGGCCCCAAGCCCAGGCTGGAGCTGATCCGCCGCGGGGAGCCGGGGACCGCGCACCGCCGCTGGCGGCCGTAAAGAACATCGGAAACTAATTGAGTTACTGATACACTTCGCCGGTGCCTGCCGAACTGAGCGTCGCCGAGCTGACCGCCGTGTTCGAGGACTTCACCCGGATGGCCATCCGGCTCCCGGCCGGGCAGCGGCGGAGCTTCACGACGCTGTCCGTGCTCCACACGCTGGCCCGCCGCGGCCCGCGGCGACTCACCGAGCTGACGGCCAGCGAACAGGTCACGCAGTCGGCGATCACCCAGATCGTGACCAAGCTGGAGCGCGACGGGCTGGTGCGGCGCGAGCCGGACCCGTCGGACGGCCGCGGGGTCCTGGTGCGGATCACCGAGGCGGGGGCGGCGGTCGTGGACGGACGACGGGCCGAGCGCCAGGCGCGGCTCGCCGAACTCGCCGGCCGGCTCACCCCGGCGGAGCGCACGGCCATCGCGGCGGCGCTGCCCGCCCTGGCCCGCCTGGTCGAACTCGATCAGGGACGAACGGTGCAGTGACCGCAGGAGTGGACGATGACTGACTTCCCGCTGGTGCCGGAGCCGATCCACGTGCCCGAGGAGGTGCTCGACGACCTCCATCGGCGCCTGGAGCTGACCCGCTGGCCCGACGACGTCGGCAACGAGGACTGGTTCTACGGCGTGAACCGCGACTACCTGCGCGAGCTCGTCGGCTACTGGCGCACCGGATACGACTGGCGCCGCGCCGAAGCCGCGATCAACGCCTACGAGCACTACCGGGTCGATGTCGACGGCGTGCCGGTGCACTTCATGCGCAAACCCGGGGTGGGGCCCGATCCGGTGCCGCTGATCCTCACCCACGGCTGGCCGTGGACGTTCTGGCACTGGTCCAAGGTCGTCGGCCCGCTGGCCGATCCCGGCGCGCACGGCGGCGACCCGGCCGAGGCGTTCGACGTGATCGTCCCGTCGTTCCCCGGTTTCGGGTTCTCCTCGCCGCTGCCGCGCCACCCGGACATGAACTTCTGGAAGGTCGCCGACCTGTGGCACACGCTGATGACCGGCGTCCTCGGCTACGACAGGTATGCCGCCGCGGGTTGTGACGTCGGGGCGCTGGTCACCGGGCAGCTCGGCCACAAGTACGCCGGCGAGCTGTACGCCATCCACATCGGATCCGGCTTGCGGCTCGACCTGTTCACCGGCGACCGGGCGTGGGCCTTCGGCGGCGGAAAGCCCTTTCCCGCCGGGCTGCCCGCCGATGTCCACTCCGGACTGGTCGCGCTGGACCGGCGGTTCGCCGTGCACCTCGCCGCGCACATGCTGCACCCGAGCACGCTGGCCTACGGGCTGACCGACTCGCCGGCCGGGATGCTCGCCTGGATCCTCGAACGGTGGGTGAACTGGAGCGACAACGGCGGCGACATCGAGTCGGTGTTCAGCAAGGACGATCTGCTCACCCACGCGATGATCTTCTGGGTGACGAACTCGATCGGCACGTCGATCCGCACCTACGCCAACAACAACCGCTACCCGTGGACCCCCTCGCACGACCGCCGGCCGGTGGTCGAGGCGCCCACGGGCATCACCTTCGTCGGCTACGAGAACCCGCCCGGCGTCAGCACCGGGGACCGGGTCCGGCACTTCTTGGACAGCGACCGCGCCGCCTGGTACAACCACGTCAACCTGACCGCCCACGACGCCGGCGGGCACTTCATCCCCTGGGAGGTGCCGGACGCCTGGGTGGCGGACCTGAGGCGCACCTTCCGCGGCCGCCGCTAGGTCTGAAACTGACGGAGGTTGTTGACAGTCTGGGCTCTCGATCTAGGAAGGGAGCTCATGGCTGAGCGAGTGTGGAGCGAGAAGGACCTGGTCAGGGGCGCCAGGCCGGGTCGCGGCCGATGAAGGCCATCAGCTGGTCCTGCGGGGACGCGTCGGCGGGGACGGGGACCGCGGGGCCGTAGTGGCCGCTGTCGCGCAGGAGGTGTTCGATCGGCCGCATCGCGGCGAGCACGGTGGCGCAGCGGTCCTGGCCGAGGTCGGGTTCGCGGCCGAGTGCCTTGGCCAGGTCCCAGGTGTGCATCCACACGTCGGCGGTGTAGAACTGGTCGATCGCCTCGTCGACGGGCTTGTCGCCGGTGTGCGGGTTGCTGTGCACCCGTCCGCCGGGGTGGTCGAGGATGGCCTGGATGTCGGTGACGTGCTGCTTCCAGGCGGCGGCCGGCCCGGCGTCGACGTCCAGGGCCGGGAGGTCGATCCCGGCGCCGCGCAGGAACGCCCGGGACCACTCGACGAGGTGTTTGACGATGTCCAGCGCCGTCCACTCCGGAACCGGGCTGGGGCGGGCCCAGTCACCGGGGGAGGCGGACTCGACCAGTTCGGTGAAGCGGGCCGCGTCGTGTGCGTGCTGCTGGGCCGGGGTCATCTCAGGCTCCCCCGGCCAGCAGCTCGTCGAGCTTCTCGTAGCCCTCGCGGACGCCGACGTCCATGCCGCTGGACAGTATGCCGTCGCGGGTTTCGAAGTCCTCGACCACGCTCAGCACCCGCAGCCGGGTCCGGCCGCCGCCGAGCGCCTCGAAGGTGAGCGTCTCCAGCGCGACCCCGTCGGGTTCGCCTTCGTAGGTGAAGGTCCACACGATCCGCTCGTGCGGGCGCACCTCGTGGAAGCTGCCGTAGAACGAGGCGATCTCGGTGCCGTCCCGGTCGTTGGCGAAGGCCCATTCGCCGCCGGTGCGGGCGTCCCACCTGGTGATCCTCGTGGTCAGCGAGCGCGGCCCGACCCACCGCGCGTAGAGGTCGCGGTCGACGTGGGCGCGGAACACCTGCTCGGGTGGTGCGTCGAACTCGCGGATGATCTCGATGGTCGGCACCTTCTCGGCCGCCACGATCCGGGTTTCCTGCTGGGCGTGGTCATGATGCGTCCTCCTGGGTCTGGCCGGTGTCGCCGGTCAGGCGGGACAGCACGGCGTCCAGGCGCCGGTACCGCTCCTCGGCCTGGCGGCGGTAGCGCTCGATCCACTTCGTCATCAGGTCGAGCACCTCCGCGTCGAGGTGGACGGGCCGCCGCTGGGCGATCCGGCTGCGGGTCACCAGGCCGGCCTCCTCGAGCACCTTCACGTGCTTGGAGACCGCCTGGAGGCTCATGTCGTACGGCTCGGCCAGCTCCGCGGCGGTCGCGTCCGCGGCGGCCAGCCGGGCGACCAGGTCGCGCCGGGTCGGGTCGGCCAGGGCCGCGAACACGCGGTTGAGCCGCTCGGTCGTCTCGTCCACCCTGCTTCCTCAACTACTTGGTTGCGGACGACAGTAGAGCACCCGTCCCCAGGTTGTCAATCGACTGGTTGAGGAAGGCTGGACGGGTCACGAAAGAAAGTGATCGGTGCTATTCGAACACGCGGGCGGGTGATGGATTGCGGCGCTGATCGGTGATCACCGGGGGGAGCGTGGCGGTGTGAGGCTGGGCGCGAGGGGTGAAGATCCCTTGCTTCGCCCGTAACCTCGCGGGGCCCGCGAATCGGCCCGCGCGGGAGGCAGTAGCAGTGCTATTACCCAGCGGTAGAAACGCTGTTAGAGCTGCGGGAACAGCCGGTCCGCAAGATCGCACGCCACCCCCTCAAACTGTGTGGTCAGTCACCGTTTGGTGATATCTCCGTTGCGTGTTCGTAATCTGGCCGAGGCCTCGCGGAGACCGGAAATCCCCCGTTCCGTCTCGTGTGGCTCCCGCCGGCCTGGCCCCCGACAGGGTCGGCGTGGCTGAACGTCAAGCAAGGAGACCTCCCGTTCATGGGAAGCCATAATTTCAACAACCGTGCTCCCCGGAAGGCGGCCCTGTTTTCCCCGGACAGGTACCGCCCGCGGCACGCAGCCAAACCGAAGAACCTCGGCCGGATCGGCGCGCGCACGTCCGTTTCGGCGAGCCTGCTCATGATGTCCGTGGCCGGCTCCGCCAGCCCGCTCGCGATGGCGAGCGGCAGCGGCGAGGCCGCCCCGCCGGCGCCCGCCGCCGGTGCGACCCCGGTCGCCGGCACCGTGGCCGCCGTCCCGGTTCTCGGGCCGCCGTCGACGTGGGTGGTCACCACCCCGGCGCCGGTGCTGGACATCCCCGCCGCCATCGAGGTCGCGGCACCCGAGCCGGTCGCCGTGGAAACCCCGGTCGCGGAACCGGCTCCGGCCCCGCCGCCCGCGCCGGAGGTGTTCGACACCACCGGCGACCCGATCGCGGGCTGGATCAACGAGGCCATCCGCGTCATGCGGGCGCAGGGCGTGCCGGTCGACGGCGGCGACGTGCAGGCCATCCGCACGATCATCGACAAGGAGTCGAGCGGCAACCCGAACGCCGTCAACCGCTGGGACAGCAACTGGCGCGCCGGTCACCCCTCCAAGGGGCTGATGCAGTGCATCGACTCGACCTTCAACGCGCACAAGCTGCCCGGCCACGACGACATCTTCAACCCGGTGGACAACATCATCGCCGGGGTGCGCTACACGATCAGCCGCTACGGCGGTTTCGACGGCCACCCCGGGCTGAAGTCCATCCGGAAGGGCAGCGGCTACCGCGGCTACTGACGACGACGGGCGCCCGTCCACTTCGGACGGACGCCCGTGTGGTTAGCAGGGCTCGGGAACGGTCCGTCCACTGTGTACGCACGGTGGAGCCGGCGTGCCCACCTCGCCCGTTCGCCGGACGCCGCGTCCGCCCAGCCGCCGGAGCCACCCGTTCCGTAGCCGGGTCGTGAGTGCTAACGTGGTGTCCGTGATCGTCCCGCGGGGCCGGATCACGTGATCCGCCGTTCACCAGGGGGCCGCATGAGATTGCTCGGCGTGCACCAGGGTCTGGTGCACGCGCCCCTGCCGCAGGTGCGGGACCTCGTGCTGAGCACCGCGTTCTCGGCCTCCGCCACGCCATTGCGGGTGCGCAAGGACGCGGCGCAGGGGTGGATCGAGGCACGCGGGCAGTGGTGGTGGTGCGGGCGCGTCGAGGTGCACGAGCACGCCGCCGGGGCCCGGGTCGTCTACCGCATCTACAACGTGGCGACCGGGCTCGCCGGGCGGCTCGTGCCCGTCACCGTCGCGCGCGGGCACCGGGGCCCGGATCCGCTGCGCGCGCTGCTCGCCGAGCTGGGGGAGCGGCTCGGCTGCCGCACCGAACTGCTCTAGGACGCCGCGTCCGGCGCCGGCCGTCCTTCTCGGCCACCGGCACCGCGTCGCCGCCGGCGCGTCATTCCGTCGGCGTGCCGACCCGGAGCCGGTTGCCGTCGGGGTCGCGCAGCTCGACCTCACGCGCCCACGGAGCGTCCGTCACCGGCACGCCGAACTCGGCGGCGACGGCCTCCACGTCACGGACGCGGAGGTAGACCAGCGTGCCGGGGCGGGCGTCTCCCGTGTGCTCGGACAAGAACAACCGCACGCCGCCCCGCGCGACCTCGACGAACGCGGGCAGTCCCGGTTCGAAGCGGTGTTCCCACTGCTTGGTGAAGCCCAGCCGCTCGTACCACGCGACCGCCGCCGCGGCGGCCGCCACGCGCAGAATGGGAATGGCTTCCTCGTCCATGGCGCCATCGTCGCAGACCAGCCAGGGCGAACGCCGCCGCTCTAGCCCCCGTAGGGCTTGGTGATGATTTCCAGCCGGTGCCCGTTCGGGTCGTTCCAGTACACGCCGCGGCCACCGTCGTGGTGGTTGATCCGCCCCGGCTCCTTCTGGAACGGGTCCGCCCAGTACGGCAGGCCGCGACTGGTGATGCGCTCGAAGATCTCGCCGAACTCGGCGTCGCTGACCAGGAAGGCGTAGTGCTGCGGGTGCACGGGCCCGTCGACCTGGAGCACGTCGAGCGAGACCCCGTTGTCGGCCGCACCACGAGGAACGGGCCGTAGGGGACCGGGCCGGGCAGGCCGAGGACGCCGGTCAGGTACTCGGCGGTCTCCGCCCGGTCCCGCGCCTCGACGATCGTGTGGTTGAGCTGGACGGCCATCGCCGGCTCCTTTCCTCGCGGAACCTGGTGTCCCCACTGTAGGCCGCCGCTAGGCTGCGGGGATGACCATGGAACACGCCGCCGTGCTCGCCCTGCACTGGCAGGTCAACGTCATCAAGCCGGAGGGCTTCTTCGGCGGTATGCTCGCCGCGCCCGTCGAGCGCAGCGGCGTCGTCGGCCGCGCGGTCCGGTTCCACGAGTGGGCCGCCGCCGCCGGGATTCCGGTCTACTTCACCCGCTTCACGATCCCCGAGGACGAGGGCCGGCTCGTGCGCAACACCGCGTTCATGCGGGCCGTCGGCGACGCGCAGGAGCAGTTCCGGCCCGGCGCCCCGGGCACCCGGATCATCCCCGAGATGACGCACCTCGCCGAACACGTGACCGACAACCAGAAACTCTCCGGGCTCGCCGGCAACGACCTCGCCGCCCGCCTCGGCGACGCCGGCGTCACCACGCTGTACGTCACCGGCGTCGCCACCAACCTGACCGTCGAGCAGACCGCCCGGCACGCCACCGATCTCGGATTCGTCGTCCACCCGGTGAGCGACTGCGTGGCGGCCGCGGACGAGGCCGTGCACCTGGCGTCGCTGGCGAACCTGGACCTGGCGACCGCGGGCTGCCGCACGGCCGCCGAGATCACCGGAGGCTAGAACTCGTCGCCGCTGGAGAGTTCCTTTTCGAACGCGTCCGCCTGCGCGACGACCGACAGCAGCGGCCGCTCGAACTCCTCCCGCAGGTGCAGTGACGTCAGCGGCACGGTGTGCTTGATCAGCGCGACCCCGTCCACGACCGCGGCGCCCCCGATCGACGAGCCGCCGGCCAGCTCGAGCAGGCGGCGCAGGTCGATCTTGTCGGCCCAGCCCACGGCCGAGGAGATCTCGGCCCATTCGGCGCCGTCGAGGTCGGGCAGGTGGTGCACGGTGACCTGCTGGCTGCGGCCGCCGTCGGTGTCCAGCCGGAAGCGCAGCCAGTGCTCGCTCTCCTCCAGCACCTCGTACCGGATGCGTACGTAGTTGATGACGTCCGTCCAGATGGTCACGGGCGTCAGCTTAGCCAGAAGCCTCAGCTCTTGTGCGCGCGCGCCGCGGCGAAGCAGTAGATGCCGAACGCCGCCAGCCCGGCCGCGACGACCACCAGCAGCACGACGCCGTAGGGCTGGGCGGCGAGCGTGCGCAGCGCCTTGTCGACCCCGCCCGCCTGGCCGGCGTCCGACCGCAGCGCGGCGTAGCCGAGCAGCCCGCCGATGATCGCGTACACCACGCCCTTGGCGACGTACCCCGCGGAGCCGAGCCACTCGACCCACTTCGTGCTGCCCGCGGGCAGTTTCGGGGTGTTCAGGTCGTCGAGGAAGCTGCGTTTGATCCCCTTCACCGCCGCCGCGACGCCGACCGCGATCACCGCCGCCCCGGCGACCGCCACCAGCGCCTGCCCGGCGGGCAGCCGGAGCAGGCGGGCGGTGAACTCCTGCTGCGGCTGGTTGCCGTGCGCGGAGCCGCTGCCGGTGGCGAGCCGGATCGCGGTGTAGGCCAGGGCGAGCACCACCACGCCCCGTGCCCCGGAGCCGATGCGCTTGCGCACCCGCTTGCCGCGCCGGGGCACCCAGGTGTAGCCGCGGGCGGCCATCAGGAACTGCCACCCCCCGAACGCGACCAGCCCGATGGCGAGCACCCACAGCATCACTTGTCCGGCGGGGGTGGACCCGACTTCCTGCAGCGCGCCCTTCTGGTCGGCCTCCTTGCCGCTGTCCCCGGCCGCGACGCGGACCGCCAGGTAGGCGACGACCAGGTGCACCAGCCCCCAGCAGACCATGCCGGCGCGTCCGGCGGCCTGCGCCGCGGAGCGTCCCCTGACCCGTGCCGCCAGACCGGCGCCTGTCGCGTTGCTCGTCATCCGGGTACCTCCTCGTCACTCGATCGGGTGTACCCCGGAGGTGGCGTGGTTAAGCCGGGCGGGAGAGGAGCACGCCGAGGGCGCACCCCTGCGACGACGCCGAGCACCGCCAGCGTCGTGGTGCGGAACCCCGCCTGTCGCTCCGGCTGGTAGGGGCGTAGCCGTACCGGGTCTGCACCAGCGGATCGGCGGGAAACGCAGCAGCGCCAACGGAAACCACACCGAACGCCGATCCCCGGCCACGGTGTGGCAGGCTCCCCACCCTGCGGCGGCGGGATGTCCGCCCGCGGACCGCCCTACCCGGCCGGCACGCCGAGCACCTCCAGGAACGCGGCCGCCGCCGGGGTGAGGCCCGCTGTGCTCCAGACCAGGTGCTCGATCCGCCCGGGCGCGTCGGTGACCGGGACCGTCGCCACGCCGGACAGGTGCGGCGCGTACGTCGACGGCAGCATCGCCACCCCGAGGCCCGCCCGGATCAGCCCGGCCATCAGCTCGGCCGTGGTGACCTCGAACGCCACCTCGCGCTGCACCCCCGCCGCCGCGAAGGCCTGGTCGGACTGGGCGCGGCCCGGCGCGCCCGCCGTGAAGTCCACGAACTGCTCCGCCGCGAGCGTCCGCAGGTCGACCTCCGCCCGCCCCGCCAGGGCGTGCCCGGGCGCGACCACCGCGACGAGCCGGTCGCGCGCCAGTTCGTGTCCCCGCACGCCCTCGGGCCGCGTGGTGACCGGCAACCCGAGGAAGGCCAGGTCCAGCGCCCCTTCCCGGACCTGCTCGACCAGCTCGTGGCTCGCCGCCATCCGCAGCCGGACCCGCACCTGCGGGTAGCGCTGCCGGAACACTCGCAGCGCGTCCGGCAGGTCGACCGCCGCGACCGTGGGGATCACCCCGACGCTCAGCCGGCCCCGCACCTCGCCGACCGCGGCCGCCACCTCCGCCGCCGCCCGCTCGGCGAAGTCCAGGCACTGCCGCGCCGCGGGCAGGAACGCCGCGCCCGCCGCGGTCAGCCGCACCCGCCGGCTGGTGCGGTCGAACAACCGCGCCCCCAGCTCCCGCTCCAGGCGGGCGACCTGGTGGCTGAGCGCCGACTGCACGACGAGACATCGCTGCGCCGCCCGGGTGAAGCTGCCGGTCTCGGCCACCGCGACGACGTAGCGCATTTGCTGGAGTTCCACCGATCTATCGTGCCGCACGATCGGTCAGGTGACGAACATGTGTTGGACTCATGGATCAAGGCGACCGAGACTGGCCGGGTGAGACTTCGCGACACCGCACTGGCCGCCTTCGCGCCCGTGGTCTGGGGATCGACCTACGTGGTCACCACCGAACTCCTGCCGCCCGCCCACCCGTTGTTCGCGGGCCTGCTTTGGGCCCTGCCTGCGGGCCTGATCGCCCTCGCCGCCACGCGGACCCTGCCGCGCGGGGCCTGGTGGTGGAAGGCCGCCGTGCTCGGCGTGCTCAACATCGGCCTGTTCTTCCCGCTGCTGTTCGTCGCCGCCGAACGGCTGCCCGGCGGCGTCGCGGCGACCCTGGGCGCCACCCAGCCGCTGATCGTGGCCGTGCTCGCGGTCGCGGTCCTGAAGGAAAGCCCGTCGGCGTGGCGGTTCGCCTGGGGCGTGACCGGTGTCGTGGGGGTGGGCCTGGTCGTGCTCGGCCCGGCGGCCGGATTCGGCGTGGCCGGCGTGCTGGCCGGGCTGGGCGGCGCGGCGACCATGGCGCTCGGCGTCACGCTCACCAAGAAGTGGGGCCGTCCCGCCGAGGCCGGCCCGACCGCGTTCGCGGCGTGGCAGCTGACCGCGGGCGGGCTGTTCCTGGTGCCGGTCACGTTCCTGGTCGAGGGCGCCCCGCCCGCGGTCGATGTCCCCGCGGTGCTCGGTTACCTGTGGCTCGGGCTCGCCGGCGGGCTGCTGGCGTACGTGCTGTGGTTCCGCGGGATCACGACGCTGCCGGTCACCTCGGTCGCCGTGCTCGGCCTGCTGTCGCCGATGGTCGCCGCGCTGCTCGGGGTCGTCGTGCTCGGGCAGACGCTCGGACCGGTTCAGCTGACCGGCTTCGCCCTGGCCCTGGCCGCGATCGTCGCCGGGCAGCGGTCACGGCCGGGAGCGCAGATCCGCCAGCACGGCCGTCGCCGCGCGGCGGCCGGACACCAGCGCGCCCTGGATGGAGCTGGTGTCGCGGTGGTCCCCGCACACGTAGCGGCCCGGGGCGAGCCGGACCGGCTGCCGTAGCGGGTGGCCGGCCGGCATGACCGGCAGCGCCCGCGCGATCGCGTAGGTCTCGACCCGCTCCCAGTCCGTGGTCGTGGTGTCGTACATCCGCGCGAGCGTGGTCCGCACGTGCGGCTCCAGCTCGTTGCCGGTGTCGCAGCGTTCCGGCACCGACGCGGCGACCAGCGTCTGGCCCGGCGGCGCGTACCCCGGCGCGACGGCGCTGATCACCGCGGTGTTGACCAGCAGGTCACCGCTGTCGGTGCGCAGGGTCGGCTGCCGGGACGGCGGGTGGCCGCTCGTGCCGTAGTAGTAGGTGGTCACCGCGTGCCACTCCGGCTCCGGGACGCCGAGCAGGCCGTCCGCCGCGGCCACCACCACCGCCCGCGCGAGCACCTCGCCGCGGTCGGTCGTGACGCCTTCGCCGGTGATCCCGGTGACGCGGACTCCACATCGGACGGTGCCGGGCACGAGATCGCGGGCGAGCAGGTGCGGCAGCGCGCCCATCCCGGACGCGGGCAGCGCCGCGCCGCCGCGCAGGAAGCTCCGCCACACCAGGTGGAACGCCCGCGCGGACGTCCTCAAGGGACGGTCCAGGAACACCCCGGCGAGGAACGGCCGCAGCACCTCGTCGACCGTCCGGTCGCCGACGCCGCGCCGGGCGAGGTCCTCGGCGATGCTCGAATCGGCACCGGCTTCGAGCCGGCGGGCGGGGGCGAGCACGTCCCGTGCCGACATCGTCAGCAGCGCGGCCACGTCGCGTGGCCGGCCGGCGGTGCAGGCGAGCAGGTCCCGCACCGCGCGGCGGTGCCGCCACGGCGGGGCCAGCGCCTGCCCGTCCGCGATCACCCCTCGCGTGAAGTACTGCAACCGCAGGTCGGCGAGGCCGGACAGCTCCCGCACGGCCGGGTAGGCGGGCAGCAGCACCTGGAACCCGCGGTCCAGGCGGAACCCGTCGATCACGTCGGTGCGCACCCGGCCGCCGATGTCGTCCCCGGCCTCGCAGACCAGCACGTGCAGCCCGGCGCCCTGCAGGATCCGGGCCGCGGCGAGCCCGGCCGGACCCGCGCCGGCCACGACCACCTCGGCCCGCTCCACCATGTCCGCCCTCCTCGGGAGGAGGACTACCACGCCGAGTGGGGGCGCAACCACCGGTCAGGGAAAAAATTCGTTCGGCCCACCAATGAGTGTGATAGCGTTAGGCCAGCAAACGATAGAGTGGCTAACGTTAGGTAGCCGAATGGACAACCGGGAGCTGGGCACCATGATCGAACCGTTCCGCATCGACATCCCCCAGGCCGACCTCGACGACCTGAACGACCGGCTCGCCCGCACCCGCTGGCCCAACGAGGTCGCCGGCGCCGGCTGGGACTACGGCTTCCCGCTGGCACGCCTGCGGGCACTGGCCGGCCACTGGCGCAGCGGCTACGACTGGCGAAAGCACGAAGCCGAGCTCAACGAGCTGCCGCACTTCACCACCGAGATCGACGGCCAGAGCATCCACTTCGTGCACGTCCGGTCGGCCAGACCGGACGCGCTCGCGCTGGTCCTCACCCACGGCTGGCCCGGCTCGTTCCTGGAGTTCCTGGACGTGATCGAGCCGCTGTCGCGCGACTTCCACCTGGTGATCCCGTCCATTCCGGGCTACGGCTTCTCCGGGCCGACCCACGAGGGCGGCTGGAGCGCCGAGCGGATCGCGCGGGCGTGGGCCGAGCTGATGTGCCGCCTCGGGTACGAGCGGTACGGCGCGCAAGGCGGCGACTTCGGCGCCGGCATCTCCCTGGCGCTCGGCTCGGTGGCGCCCGAACAGGTGGTCGGCGTGCACATCAACTACCTGCCGACCCGGCCGGACCCCGATGCCGGCGTCGAACTGTCCGAAACGGACGAGGCCCGGCTGGACAAGGTCAGGCAGCTGATGGCGAACCGCCCGCCGTACCAGGCCCTGCAGGCCGCGACCCCGCAGACCATCGGCTACGCGCTGACCGACTCGCCGGTCGGGCAGCTGGTCTGGATCGCCGAGCGGTTCGCGCACTGGACCGACCCGGACTCGCGGATCAGCGACGACCGGTTGCTCACCAACGTCTCGCTGTACTGGCTGACCGCGACCGCGGCCTCCTCGGCGCGGCTGCACCACGACGCCCCGCGGGGGCAGTACCTGCCGTGCCGGGTGCCGGTCGGCGTGGCCGTGCTCCCGCACGACATCACCCAGTCGGTGCGGCCGCTGGCCGAGCGGCTGTACGACATCCGGCACTGGTCGGAGTTCGAGCGCGGTGGCCACTTCGCCGCCATGGAGGTGCCGGACCTCTTCGCCGAGGACGTCCGGGCCTTCTTCCTGACCGCCCTGACGTCCTGAGGAGACCGCCATGACAGAGACGCCGATCCGCGCGCTGGCCGACCGCGCCGAGCTCGCCGAGCTGGTCGCCCGCCACAGCGTGTGGCTCGACGAAGGCCGCTACGACGAGACCGGCCGGCTGTTCACCGAGGACGTCGTCGTCACCTCCCTGCGCGGGGAGGCGCGCGGCATCGAAGCCCTCGTCGAACTCGCCCGCTCGGGGCACGACACCTACGTCCGCACCCTGCACAGCAAGGCCAACCTCGTCATCGACGTCGACGGCGACACCGCCACGGTGCGGGCCCACGACATCGCCGTGTTCGTCCTCGACGACAAGACCGAGGCCGTCGCGGCCGGAGTCCACCACTACCGGGCGCGCCGCACCGCGCACGGCTGGCGCTTCGACCACCTCGTGATCACCCCGGTCGCCCTGACCGAAGCCCTCGGCCGGGCGCTCTGACCGGCCGCGCCATCACCGGCCGTCCACGGCCATCCGCACGCCGAGTGCGACCAGCACGGTGCCGCTGATCGCGTCGAGCCTGCGGCGGACGGCGGACCGGCGGAACCACCCGCCGGCCCGCCCGACGGCCGCCGCCAGGCTCAGGTACAGGACGGTTTCCAGGGCCACCTGGAACACGGCGAGCAGCGCCGTCGTGCCGAACAACGGCCGGCCCTCGGGCACGAACTGCGGGTAGAACGCGATCATGAACGCGGCCGCCTTCGGGTTCGCCAGCATGACGAGCAGGCCTTCGCCGAACGCGGCGGCCCAGCCCGTGGCCGGCGCCGCGGGCGGCTCGTCGGCAGGTGCGGCCGGGCGCCAGGCCGACCGCCACGCCTTGATCCCCAGGTGGATCAGGAACGCCGCGCCGGCGACCCGCAGCACGAGGAACGCGACCTCCGACGCGGCGACCAGTGCCGCCAGCCCCGCCGCGGCGGACAACGCCCACACGTACAGACCGGCTTCGAGACCGAGCACGGTCGGCACCGCGCCGCGGAACCCCCGCACCGCCGCCCGGCGCAGGATCAAGGCCATCGCCGGCCCCGGCGAGGCCGAGATCAGGACCACGGCCAGGGCGAAGGCGGGCAGCACCGCGAGCAGATCCACGCCCGGCATCCTGCCCGCGGTACGACCGCGGTTTCAACGGAAATCAGTCCAGTTCGTCGAGCGCCGCGACGGCTTCCCAGCGCGCGCCCAGGGTGTTCAGCAGCCCCGCGACGTCGACGTCGCCCGAATCCGAGCCGAGCAGCGCCTTGTCCAGGCGGCGGGCCCGGCGGTTGACCTCCGTCAGCACCGCCGAGCCCTCCTCGGTGAGCGACAGCAGCTTGCGGCGCGCGTCGCGGGGCGACTCGACGCGCTGGATGAGGCCGCGCTGTTCGAGCCTGCGGCACAGGTCCGCCATCGTGGAGGTGTCCAGGGCGACCGCGCCGGCCAGGGAACTCTGGTCGCTGCCGGGGTAGGCCCGCACGGCGGACAGGACCGCGAACTGGGGCCCGGTCAGCACCGGGTCGACGTGGCGGTTCCACGCGGCGAGGTAGGCCTGGTACATGCGGCGGGCGCCGTACCCGGGGGCGGCCAGCAGATCCGGAGGAGGCGCCGGTGCGACGGCCGGAGCCCCCCGGCCGCGCCGGCCTGCCCGCGCTGGCTCACCCATCAAACCCTCCCACTCTCGCGGCTTCCCGTGATCCTACGTGTCCGGACGATCGCGCCGCCGTGACAGTCCGGCCCAAACTCTTGCGTATCCGGATAATACGTGTTCGGATTAATAGCGGAGGTGGTCAACGATGGACCAGAACCTGTTCAACGACATCTGCCTGCGCCAGCTGACGCTCTCGGGCGTGCACGAGGGCGAGACCGTGGTGGTGCTGACCCGCGGCGGCGAGCGGGCGGAGTACGCCGACGCCTTCCTGTGGGCCGCCCAGCAGCTGGGCGCCGCGACCTACCACATGCGCCTGCCCTCGCCGGCCAGCGCGTCCGGCGCGTGGGCGGTGGGCGACTCCGGGCTGGGGAACATCCCCCGCGCGGTGGACGCGCTCAAGGGCGTGGACATGGTCGTCGACTGCACGTTCCTGCTGTTCAGCAAGGAGCAGTTCGCCATCCAGGAAGCCGGCACCCGCATCCTCACCGCCGTCGAGCCGCCCGAGCTGCTGGCCCGGCTGATGCCCACCAAGGAGCTGCGCGAGCGGGTGGAGATCGGCGCCGAGCTGCTGGCCAAGGCGAGCACGATGCGGATCACCAGCCCGGCCGGCACCGACGTCACCTACCGGCTCGGCGTGTACCCGACGCTGTCGGAGTACGGCTACACCGACACCCCGGGCCGCTGGGACCACTGGCCCGCGGCGTTCGTGTTCACCGGGGGCGCCGCCGACGGCGTGGACGGCAAGATCGTGCTGTCGCCCGGGGACGTGCTGCTGCCGTTCAACACCTACGTGCAGACCCCGGTGGAGATCACCATCGAGGAGGGCTTCATCCGCGACATCCGCGGCGGCGCCGGATCGTCCGGTTTGGACGCCGACCTGCTGCGCTCCTACATCGAAAGCTTCCACGACCCCCGCGGCTACGGGATGAGCCACGTGGGCTGGGGCCTGGACGAGCGCGCGCACTGGCACGGCCTGACCCAGTTCCCCGGCGGGATGGGGATGGAGCTGCGCAGCTTCTACGGCAACGTGATGTTCTCCATCGGCCCGAACAACGAGCTGGGCGGCCCGAACGACACCGCCTGCCACTTCGACATCCCGATGCGCGGCAACTCGCTCTACCTCGACGACGAGCTGATCGTCGACGCCGGCGAGCTGACCGTGCCGGAGATGCGCCCGGCGGCGAAGCGATGACCGACCACCACATCGGGATGATCGTCCCCAGCTCGAACCTCACCATGGAGACCGAGCTGCCCCGGATGCTGCGCGCCCGCGAAGAGGCCGAGCCGGGGGAGGCGTTCGTCTTCCACTCCGCGCGGGCCCGCATGCAGCACGTCGACCCGGAGCAGCTGCGCGCGATGAACGACCAGGCCGGACGCGCGGCGGCCGAGCTCGCCGACGCCCGCCCGGACGTGGTCGCCACCGCCTGCCTGGTGGCGATCATGGCCCAGGGACCCGGCTACCACTGCACGGCCGAGGACGACATCACCCGCGTTCTGCGCGCCGAGGGCTGCGCCGCGCCGGTCGTGTCCAGCGCGGGGGCGCTGCTGTCCGGCCTCGCGGCGCTGGGCGCCGCGAAGATCGCGATCATCACCCCGTACCTGAAGCCGCTGACCAAGGCGGTGGCGGACTACATCGAGGACGCCGGGGTCGAGGTGGTGGACGCGCTGTCGCTGGAGGTGCCGGACAACCTCGCGGTGGCCCGGCTGGACCCGCACGACCTGCGCGAGCACTACCGCAAACTCGATCTGTCCGGAGTGGACGCCCTGGTGCTGTCCGCGTGCGTGCAGATGCCGTCGCTGCCGTCGATCCAGCCCGTCGAGGACGAGACCGGGATCCCGGTCCTGTCGGCGGCCACCGCGACCACGTTCCGGATCCTGACCGAACTCGGGCTCCCGCCGCGCGTGCCGGGGGCCGGGCGGCTGCTCGCGGGCACAGACCAGACGAGGAGGCCGGCGTGACGGCGAGCCAGTCGTTCGAAGTCGTGGTCGTCGGGGGCGGCCTGGGCGGGCTGTGCGCGGCACTGTCGCTGCGGCAGCGGGGCCTGCGGGTCACCGTGGTCGAGGCGGCGCCGCAGCTCGGCGAGATCGGCGCGGGCATCCAGACCGCGCCCAACGCCAGCCGGATCCTCATCGGACTGGGCCTGCGCTCGCAGCTCGAGCGGGTGCGCACCGAGCCGCAGGACCAGGTCCGCCGCCGGTGGGCCGACGGCAGCATCATCGCCCAGCTGCCGCTGGGACAGCGGGTCACCGACACCTACGGCGCCCCGTACTGGCACTACCACCGCGCCGACCTGCACGGGGTGCTGCTGGACGCGTGCGTGGACCCGGACGGCCACGGGCCGGTGGTCCAGGTGGCGACCGGCGCGCGGGTGGTCGAGCTGGACCGCGCCCAGCCGGAACGCCCGGCGGCGATCACCGCCGACGGCCGCCGGTTCACCGGGGACGTGGTGATCGGCGCGGACGGCATCCGCTCCGCGGTCCGCGATCTCGCCGGGTTCGACGACACGCTGGTGTTCTCCGGCGAGATGGCCTACCGCGCCCTGATCCCCGGGGACCTGGTCGCCCAGGACCCGGCCACCCGGTTCCTCGTCGACCGCTACCACTCCACGATCTGGTACGGCCCGGACAAGCACCTGGTGCACTACCTGATCCGCGGCGGCCAGTACCTCAACGTGGTCGCGATCGTGCCGTGCACCGACACGATCGCCCGCGAGTGGAGCGGCCCGGCGACCGCCGAGCAGCTCGCGGCGGAGTACCGGGACTGGGACGACCGGGTCCCGGCCGTGCTGTCGAAGGCCAAGGACGAGGATGTGTCGGTGTGGGCCATGTATCGGCGCCGGCGCGATCCGGTGTGGGTGGACGGGCGGGTGACCCTGCTCGGCGACGCCTGCCACGCCATGCTGCCCTACCAGGCCCAGGGCGCGTCCCAGGCGATGGAGGACGCGGCGGTGCTCGCCGAGGAGCTGGGACGCGTCACCCGCGACGGGATCGACGGCGCCCTGATCCGCTACGTCGACCGGCGCGCCAAGCACGCCGGCATGGTCCAGGACGCGTCCCTGCAGAACATGAGCTTCTACCACCTGCCCGACGGTCCCGAGCAGCGCGAGCGCGACGAGAAGCTGCGCCGGTTCGACGGCGAGTCCGACGTGTCCTACGACTGGCTGTGGAACGGCAGCCCGCTCACCGATCCGGACACCGAGTCCATCAACTACCAGTTCGCCCGCTGAGGCGCGGAACTGGCCGACAATCGCAACGGAGCGATTCATGCGTACCGGAGATCAGATCGTCCAGGACCTGCCCTGGCGCTGGAGCGTGCAGGGGAAGATCTTCCTCATCGGTGGTCTGGGCTACATGTTCGACGCGTGGGACGTCGCCCTGAACGGGTTCCTCACGCCGCTGGTCGGGACCGAGTTCGGGTTGTCACCGGGCCAGAAGGGCCTGGTGGCGACCGCCAACCTGATCGGCATGGCGGTGGGGGCCGTCGTGTGGGGCACCGTGGCCGACCGCATCGGCCGGAAACGGGCGTTCAGCATCACGCTGCTGGTGTTCGCCCTGTTCTCCGTGCTCGGGGCGCTCTCGCCGAACGTGGAGGTCTTCCTGGCTCTGCGGTTCCTGGCCGGGGTGGGGCTCGGCGGGTGCATCCCGGTGGACTACGCGATCGTCAGCGAGTTCTCCCCGCGGCGCCACCGCGGCCGGGTGCTCTCGGCGATGGACGGCTGGTGGCCGGTGGGCACCACCCTGGCCGCCGTCACGGCGACCCTGCTGGTCCCGGTGTCCGGGAACTGGCGCTGGATGCTGGTGCTGATGATCCTGCCCGCGCTGCTGCTGTTCTGGGTCCGGCGCGGGGTTCCGGAATCCCCGCTGTACCTGGTGCGCAAGGGCCGGGAAGCGGAGGCCCGCGCGGTCATCGACGACCTCGTCCGCCGCACGGGCGCGCCCGCCGAGCCGTACACGATCCCGCCGGCGGTCGTGGAGGACACTCGCGGCGGCGCGCTCACGGCCGCGTTCGACCAGCTGCGCCGGGTGTGGGCGTTCAGCCCGCGGATCACGGCCGTCGCGTGGTCGCTGTTCATCAGCGTCATGCTGGTGTACTACGCCGCCCTGAGCTGGATGCCGTCGATCCTGCGCGCCCAGGGGTTCGGGGAGATCGCGGCCTTCGCCTCGACCGCGCTGATGAACGCGCTGGGCATCGTGGGCGTCGCGGTGGCGGTGCTGCTCGTGGAGAAGGTCGGCCGCAAGCGGATCGTCGCGGTCGCCGGGCCGCTCGCGGCGCTTTCGCTCGTGGTGTTCTCGCTGCTGCTGGGCTCACCCACCGGCGCCGTGATCGCGATCGGCGCGTTCGGCATGCTGGCGCTGGTGGTCATCCCGGTGATGTACGCCTACGTGTCCGAGCTGTATCCGACGGAGCTGCGGGCGTCCGGTTTCGGCTGGGCGTCGTCGTCGAGCCGGGCCGTGACCGGCTTCGCGCCGCTGGTGTTCGGCAGTCTCCTGTGGCCGGTGCTCGGACTGCCGCTGACGTTCACCGTGCTGGGCGGTCTCGTGGTGGCCGCGGTGGTGTTCATGATGCTGGGGGCGCCGGAGACCCGCGGCCGCGAGCTCGACCGGATCGCCGTCCCGGCCAAGCCCGAGGCGCCCGCGAAAACCACGCAGGTGCCGTGAACGACAGGAGGTCGACACCGTGAAGCCCGCCGCGTTCGCCTACCACCGGGCCCACGACGTGCCCGACGCCATCGGCCTGCTCGGCGAGCTCGCCGCGGCGGGCGAGGAGCCGAAGCTGATCGCCGGCGGGCAGAGCCTGGTCCCGATGATGAACTTCCGGCTCGCCCGGCCGACGGCCCTGGTCGACCTGGGGCCGCTGCGCCGGGATCCGGCCCTGACCGGCCTGCGGCGCGCGGGCGCGGGGCTGGAGATCGGGGCGCTGGTCACCCACCGGGCGGTCGAGGTGGCGAAGCTGGGGCCGGACTTCGACGTACTCTCGCGTGCCATGCGGTGGGTGGGGCACCTGCCGATCCGCTCCCGCGGCACGGTGGCCGGCAGCATCGTGCACGGCGACGCCACCGCCGAGTGGTGCCTGCTCGCGCTCCTGCTCGACGCCGTGATCGTCGCCGACGGCTCCGGCGGGCGGCGGGAGATCCCGGCCGCGGAGATGTTCCACGGGTTCTACACCACCGCCGTGGAACCGGACGAGGTGGTGACGGCGGTGCGGTTCACCCGGCCGTCGCCGCGGGCCGCGCTGACCGAGTTCGCCCGCCGCCACGGCGACTTCGCGATCGTCGACGTCGCGGTCAGCCTCCACGAGGACGGGGGCCGGGTGGTGGTCGGCGGCGTCGCGCCGGCGCCCGTCCGGGTCCCGGAAGCCGAGGCCGTCCTCGCCGCCGGTGACCCCGGGCGGGACCTGTTCGCCGCGTGCGCCGACGCCGCGGCCGCCGCGGTCGACCAGGCCGGCGACGCCGCCGGCAGCAGCGCCTACCGCCGCCGGCTCACCCGGACGCTCGTCGTCCAGGCCCTGCACCAGGCGTGGGAGAAAGGAGTGACGCGATGAGCGACGGTGCTCCGCGGTTCGACGGGCGAGGCGGCCGGTGGGTCGGCGCGTCGGTGCCCCGGCGGGAGGACCCGCGGCTGCTCACCGGCCGGGGACGCTTCGTCGACGACATCCAGCCGCCCGGCACGCTGCACGCGTGTTTCGTCCGCGCCACGGTCGCGCACGCCCGGATCACCGGGATCGACCTGTCGGCCACCCTGGCGGTCGACGGGGTCGTCGCCGCCTGGACGGCGGCCGACCTCGATCTGGGCGACATCGTCGCGTTGCTGGACCGCCCGCCCGAGGAGTTCGCGCCGACCGCGATGCCGATCCTGGCCCGGGACAAGGTGCGGTTCACCGGCGAACCGGTCGCGCTGGTCGTCGCGCGGGACCCCTACCTCGCCGAGGACGGCGCCGAACTGGCCGTCGTGGACTACGAGCCCCTCGGGGCGATCGTGTCGGAGGAGACCGCGCTCGCCGAGGGCGCGCCACTGGTGCACGAGGAAGCACCCGGCAACGTGCTGCTGGACGTGTCCATGTTCGACACCCCCGGGGTGGACGAGGCGTTCGCGGCCGCCGCGTGCGTGGTCGAGGTCGTCACCCGCAGCGGACGGCAGAACGCCCTCCCGCTGGAAACCCGCGGCGTGATCGCGTCCTGGGACGACCACGACGACCAGCTGCTGGTGCAGATGTGCACCCAGGTCCCGCACCAGGTGCGCACCGCGCTCGCCCGCTCGTTGCGCGTGCCCGAGCGGACCGTGCGGGTCACCGTCCCGGACATGGGCGGCGGGTTCGGCCAGAAGTGCGTGGTCGGGCGCGAGGAGATCGCGGTGGCGGCCGCGGCGAGGCGCCTGAACCGGCCGGTGAAGTGGATCGAGGACCGGCGCGAGGCCCTGACGGCCGGGTTCCTGGCCCGGGAGCAGCGCTACCGCACCCGGGCGGCGTTCGACGCCGGCGGGCGGATCACCGCCCTGGACGCCGACATCGTGTGCGACATGGGCGCCTACTCCTGCTACCCGTTCACCGCCGGGATCGAGCCGCTGATGGCCTCGGCGGAGATGCCCAGCGTGTACCGGGTGCCCGCCTACCGGGTCCGGGCCCGCGCCATCACCAGCAACAAGGCGCCCACCGCGCCCTACCGGGGCGTCAGCCGGCCCCAGTACGTGATGGCGATCGAGCGGGTGATGGAGCGCGCCGCGCGCGAACTCGGCCTCGATCCGCTGGAGATCCGGCGGCGGAACCTGATCACCCAGTTCCCCTACACCGGGGTCAACGCCGTCACCTACGACCCCGGCACCTACCGGGAGTCGCTGGACCTGGCCGAGGCCACGCTGCGCGACGAGGGGTGGTACGAGCTCCGGGAGACCGCGGCCGCCGAGGGCAGGCACCTCGGCATCGGCTTCTGCTGTTTCTCCGAGCGCACCGGGTACGGGTCGGGCGCCTTCGCCAAACGGAAGATGACCGTGGTGCCCGGGTTCGACATCTCCGAGATCCGGATGGACACCACCGGCTCGGTCGTCGTCACCAGCGGCACCATGAACCACGGCCAGTCCCACGAGACGACGCTCGCGCAGATCGTCGCCGACCGGCTGGGGGTGCACCTCGACCAGGTGAAGCTGCGCCAGGGCGACACCGAGCGCATCGCCTACGGGTGGGGAACCTTCGCCTCGCGGTCGGTGACCATCGGCGGCTCGGCCGTGGCGCTGGCGGCCACGCGGCTCGGTGAGCTGCTGTGCCGGATCGCGGCGCACCTGCTGGAGACCAGTCCGGACAACGTCCGCCTCGACGGTGCGGGCGGCGTCGTCCAGATCGACGACCCGGGCCGGCGCGCGTCGTTCGAGGAGATCGCCGACGTCGCCTACCTGCGCAGCCACCTGCTGCCCAAGGACGTCGAACCGACGCTGACGGCCACGGCGAGCTTCGACGTGCCCGGCGACGGCACCTTCTCCAACGCCACGCACGCCGTGGTCGTGGAGGCCGACCCGGGCACCGGCGCCATCACGATCCTGCGCTACGTGTGCGTGGAGGACTGCGGGGTGGTGATCCACCCGCAGGTCGTCGACGGGCAGTGCCGCGGCGGGATCGCCCAGGGCATCGCCGGCGCGTTGTTCGAGGAGGTCACCTACGCCGGCAACGGTGAACCGTCGGCCGCCAGCTTCATCGACTACCTCGTGCCGACCGCCACCGAGATCCCCGACATCACCGTGTCCCACCTGGAAACGCCCTGCGCGTTCACCGAGAACGGCGCGAAGGGCGCCGGCGAAGGCGGCACCATCGGCGCGCCGGCCGCGGTGCTGAACGCGATCAACGACGCGTTGCGCCACACCGGTGTCGAACTCGACACGACACCGGTGCACCCGCAGACCGTGCTCGCCGCGCTCGACGCGGCCCCGGAGCGAGAAACGAGTACCGCCTCATGACCGACCGGCACCTGATCGTCCTGACCGTCAACGGCAGCGAGCACGAGGCCGTCGTCGAGCCCCGCAAGACCCTGCTCGACGTCCTGCGCCACGACCTCGGCCTCACCGGCGCGCACGCGGGGTGCGAGCACGGCGTGTGCGGAGCCTGCACCGTCCTGGTGGACGGCGAACCGGTGCGGGCCTGCCTGGTGTTCGCCGTCCAGGCCGAGTCGGCCGACATCCGCACCGTCGAATCGCTGAGCCGGGACGGTGAGCTGTCCGACCTGCAACAGGCCTTCCGCGAGCACCACGGGCTGCAGTGCGGCTTCTGCACGCCGGGATTCCTGATGCTCGCCGAGGGATTCCTGGCCCAGCAACCGGACGCGGACCGCGCGGAGATCCGCGAAGCGGTCTCGGCGAACCTGTGCCGCTGCACCGGTTACCAGACGATCGTGGACGCCGTCGCGGCGACCGCGGCCCGCCGTCGTGACACCGAGAAGGAAGTGACCTCGTGATCCTGGAAAACCAGCTGTCCGTCCCGGCCGATCCCGGCGCGGTGTTCGCGTTGATCAACGACGTCGAGCGGGTCGCGGGCTGCCTGCCGGGCGCGACCCTGGACGGGCAGGAGAGCGACGCGTACCTGGGCCGGGTCAAGGTCAAGGTCGGCCCCATCACCGCGGCCTACTCCGGCAAGGTGCGCTTCACCGAGGTCGACACCACCGGGCGGCGGCTGCGCCTGTCGGCGCGGGGAGCGGACACCCACGGCAACGGCGACGCCGAAGCCGACGTCACGCTGATCGTCCGGGAGGCCCCCGGCGGCGCCACCATCGACCTGCGCACCGACCTGTCCCTCCGCGGCAAGCTCGCCCAGTTCGGCAAGGGCGCCATCAGTGCCGTGTCGGCCCGGTTGCTCGACCAGTTCGCCCGCAACCTCGCCGCCCAGCTGAGCGCCCAGCCGGGCGCGGGGGAGGAGCCCCGGGCCGCCGCCCCGGCGGCGCCGGTACCGGCGGACGGCGGCGAGTCGCTCGACGGGCTGGCCATGCTGCTGCCCCCGGGCGCCAAGCGGTACGCCGCCGTCGCGGCCGCCGCCGCGCTCCCGCTGTTCCAGGGCTGGCTGCTGGGCCGGATCCGCACCCAGGACAAACTGATCAAGGAGTTGCAGCGTGCCCGTCGATGACCACCGCGGCCTGCACGGCGCCGAGACCGACGCTGTCTACGACCGGGCCGGGTTCGGCGCCACCGTCCCCCGTGGACAGAGCCCGGCCCTGATCGTGGTCGACCTGACCCGCGGCTTCACCGAACCCGGTTTCCCGTCCGGAGCCGACCTCACCGCCGAAGTGACCGCGGCCGCCACGCTCGTGAGCGCGGCCCGACGCGGTGACGTCCCGGTGATCTACACCGCGATCAGCTACACCCCGGCCGAGGCCGAGGGGGACGCCGTGGCCTGGCTCCGGAAGGCGCCCGGCATGCGCGGCCTGCGCGAAGGAAGTGACGCCGTTGCGCTCGACCCCCGGCTGGACTGCCGCGACAGCGACCACCTCGTGCTGAAGAAGGGCGCTTCGGCGTTCCACGGAACCGGGCTGGCGGCGCTGCTGACCGGGCTGGGCGCGGACACCGCGCTCGTCTGCGGAGCCACCACCTCCGGGTGCGTCCGGGCGACCGCCGTGGACGCCGTCCAGTCCGGCTTCGACACCCTCGTCGTGCGCGAAGCCTGCGGCGACCGGGCCCGCGGGCCGCACGACGCGGCGCTGTTCGACCTGCAGGCCAAGTACGCCGACGTGGTCGCACTCGCCGACGCCGCGGCCTACCTCGACGCGCCGGACCGAGCCGGCAGAAAGGTGTCCTGACATGGTTCCCGAGTCCCCGTCCGCGCGCACGCTGAGCCAGCCCGCGCTCGCCGACCTCGCCGAGGTCCCGGCGACCAGCCGCTGGGTCCGGTCCGGGGCGGTGCGGCTGCACCTGCTCGACTACGGGCCGGCGGACGGCATCCCGCTGCTCGTGCTGCCCGGCATCACCAGCCCCGCGATCACGATGGACTTCGTGGCGCGCGAACTCACCGGCCTGGTGCGCCCGATCGTGCTCGACGTCCGCGGCCGCGGGCTGTCCGACAGTGCCGATACCGGGCCGGAGGGCTACGACCTGGCCACCTACGCCACTGATGTCGCTGCCGTCGCCTCCGGGTTGGGGCTGGACCGGCCGGTCCTCTTCGGACATTCGATGGGAGCGCGCATCGCGGCCGCGGCCACCGCCCGCTGCGAGGTGCGCGGCACGATCCTGGCCGACCCACCGATGAGCGGCCCCGGCCGCGGCCCCTATCCCACCACGCTGGAGGCGTTCCTCGGCCAGCTCGACCAGGCCCGCCGCGGCACCGACGCCGACGAGGTGGCGCGGTCCTGGCCCCGGTGGCCGCGCCGCGAACAGGAGCTGCGTGCCCGGTGGCTGTCGTCGTGCTCCCGCACCGCGATCGCCGCCACCCACGCCGGTTTCGAGTCGGAGGACTTCTTCGACCACTGGCCCCACGTGCCCGCCCCGGCCGTTCTGCTGTACGGCGGGGACAGCCCGGTCGTCACCGCCGCCGGCGCGGCCGAAGCCGGCCGCGCCAACCCGGCCGCCGAACTGGTCGCGATCCCGGACGCCGGGCACATGGTGTTCTGGGACCAGCCCGCACCCGCCCTCACCGCCCTGCGGGAGGCGCTGCGATCAGTTCTCGCGGTAGGCCGAGGGCCGCACGCCGACCTGGTTCAGGAACGCCGCTGACAGCGCGCCGGGACTGGCGAAGCCGCACCGCGCGGCGATGCCGGCGAGGGTGAGGGTGGTTCCGGACAGCAGCCGCTGGGCCTGCTCGATCCGCAGCCGGGTGAGGTACCGGTGGGGTGTCTCGCCGGTCGCCGCCCGGAAGACGCGGATCAGGTGGTACACGCTCAGGTGCACCTCGGCGGCGATGTCGGCCATCGCCAGCGGCTCGGCCAGCCGGTCCCGCATGACGGCGATGGCCGCGCGGACGGCGGCGTGCTCCGGCCCCGGCGGCGGCGCGTGCCGGCCGCGCGTCACCAGGTGCGTGGCGAGGAACGCGGCAGCCGATTCGGCGTACAGATCGTCCGTGTCGCGGGCGGCGGGCAGCGCGCGGAGGAGCTGCCCGACGAGCGGATCGCCCGCGGCCAGCGCGGCGGACAGCGCTGCGAAGTCCGGCGCCGGGCCGTCCAGCTGGGCCGCGGTCCGGGCCAGGGTCGCCGACGGGATGTGCACCTGGATCGTGCGCATCGCGGAGTGCGCGCGGTAGTCGCGCACGCTGGCACGGCCGGGCACGACGAGTTCGAGGTCGCCGGGCACCCGGCGGCCTCGGACCGGTTTCCCGTCCGCGCGCGTCCGCATGTCCACGTCCCCGGCCACGTAGAGGATCAGGTGGACGTCGGACACGCCGGGCAGCCGGAGCTGCTCGACCGCCGGCGCGTGGTCGAAGCACTGCACGAGCAGCGACCGCCAGCCCGCGTCGGCCCAGCTGCAGTAGGTGCGCCGCACCGGCGCCGACGTGCCGAACCCCGCGTAGGGCGCCAGATCGAAGTCGGGCGAGTCGAACATCATCCGAACGTAGCCGAGATCCCGGCGGTGAACGAGCCGGGTACGCGGCCGACGTTCGGGCGAAACCGGGCGGTCCGGCACAACCCGGGGCGGCTTGGCGCTAGCGTGATCACGCCGAGGGCGTCCGGGAGGGGATGAGGCGATGCAGGCACCGTCGACGGTCGTGCAGCTCGCGCTGCTCGTCCTCCTCGTGCTGCCCGGCATCACCTACCAGTTCGTGCGCGAACGGCGGCGCGGGCCGGTGCCGGGGGAGCGCGACCTCGGCGAGCGGGTGCTGCGCGCGATCGTCGCCTCCATCGCCCTCGACGCCGCCTACGCGATCGTCGCCGGGCCCGCGCTCGTCCGGCTCGCCCGGGGCACCGGGCCCGGCGACTGGACCGGGTTCACCGAGCAGCCCCGTCTGGTCGGCGCGGTGGCGGTGCTGCTGTTCCTCGTCGTCCCGGCGCTCGCGGCCGGCGCGGTGTCGCTGGTGGAGCGCCGCCGCCGCGGCTCGCGGTACCTGCGCACCCCCACCGCCTGGGACCACGCCTTCCGCGACCGCGAACCGTGCTTCGTCCGCGTCCGCCTCAAGGACGGCAACTGGGCGGGCGGCTGGTACGGCCACCGCTCCTACGCCTCCTCCTACCCGCACCCGCCCGAGCTGTACCTCGAATCGGCGCGCGTGATGGGCCCGGACGGCAGCTTCGGCGCGCGCGTTCACGGCACGGCGGGCCTGCGGCTGCGGGCGGAGGACTTCGACGTGCTGGAGTTCGTCGAACCGGACCAGGGGAAGGAGAAGTGATGGACCGCGAACTCACCCCCGAAGAGGAGGAGATCGTGCGCACGAGCGTGTCGCGCGGCTACACGCCCAAGCGCGAGGTCACCGAACCCGAGGACCCGCCTGCCGGGTCCGCCGGCACCTCCCAGGCGGCCGAGGACTGACCCGTGACCGACTGGGGCGAGCGGTTCTGGGACGCCTACCGGGTGGCCCGGCACAGCCCGGACCCGGCCTCGGTCCAGACGGCCATCGAGTACGGACGCCAGGCGCTCGCGGCCGCGGGCGGCGACGAGCGCACCACCTACCTGCGGAACCTGGGCGGCCTGCTGCAGACCCGGTTCCACCAGACCGGCGACCTGAGCTACCTGCGGGAAGCCGTCGACGGCCTGCTGGAGGCGGTCCTGCTCACCGCGGACCGCCCGGCCGAGGAAGCCGCCCACGCCAACAACCTCGGCATGGTGCTGCACACCGCGTTCCAGCACAACCGCGACCCGGCCACCCTGGACGACGCGGTGTGGTGGAGCCGGCAGGCCGTCGAGGGCGCGGCGCCCGAGGACAAGGCCGACTACCAGGACAACCTCGTCGTCGCGCTGCTGACGGTGTTCACCGTGACCGGCGACGAGGACGCGTTGCGGGAAGGCATCGAGCAGGCGCGGGACGCGGCGCGCCACGCACCGGACGCCGAGATCACCGGCCGCAGCCTGCACTTCCTCGCGGTTCTGCTCCGCCGCTGGTTCTCCCACACCGGTGACCCCGCGGTGCTGCCGGAGGCCGTCGACGCGGCGCGCCGCGCCGTCGAGCTCACCCCGGCCGGCTCGGCCGACCACCTGGACCGGCTGGCGCACCTGTGTGTCCTGCTCGACGACCGCCACCGGCTCACCGGCACCCGCGACGACCTGGCCGAGCTGGTCGAAGCCCGCACCACCCTGGTCGCGATCACCCCGCCCGGCGACCCGAGGTATTCGCGGTTCTCCACGAACCTGCTGTTCACCCAGCGCGAGTGGACCGCGCTCACCGGCGAACGCCCCGAGCGCGCCGGGCACGTGGCCGACCGCGCCGGGGTGGAGGCCGAAATGTCCGGCCTGCTCGCCGCCGAGTTCGGCCGGACCCGGAACCCGGAACTGCTGGAGCGGGCCGTCCGGCACGGCCGCGCGGCGATCGCCGCCACGCCCGCCGGGCACCCGCACCGGGCCGAGCGGCTGGACCACCTCGCGGCGGCGCTGGCGCAGCGCGGCGAGGCGTTCGGCGACCGCGCCGCGCTCACCGAATCGGTGGAGCTGCAACGGGAAGCGGTCCGGTGCGCGCCGTCCGGGGACCCGCGGCGGCCCCGGTACCTGGGCAACCTCGCCGTCACGCTGAACACGCTGTTCCTCGCCACCGGCGAGCTCGCCCTGCTCACCGAGGCGATCGACGCGGCCCGCGCGGCCGCCGCCACGACCGCCGGGCACCCGGACCACCCGGTGATGCTGGCCAACCTCGCCGCGACGCTGCACCGCCGGTTCCGCGTCACCGGCGAGCTGCGGATGCTGACCGACGCGCTCGACGCCGCGCGGGAATCCGTCCGCCTCGGCGCCGGCCGCGTCGCCGGGCACGCCCGCCATCTCGGCAACCTCGCCACCATGCTGTCGGACTGGTTCGAGCGGACGGGCCGGGCGGCAGCCCTCGACGAGGCCATCCGCGTGCACCGCGCCGCCGCCGACGCGACCCCGGCCGGCCACCCCGACCGCGCGCTGCGCCTGGCGAACCTGGGCGGCGCCCTGGGCACCGCCTACGCCCGGTTCGGCGACCAGAACGCCCTGCGCGAGGCGATCGCCGCGCGGCGCGCGTCGGTGGCCGCGGCCGCCGAGGGCAGCCCGGAGCGAGCCGGTTACGTGGCCGGTCTGGCCGGGGCGTTGTGCGACTGGTCCGCGCGGCCCGGTGCGGGGGAGACGGACCCGGCGATCCTCGACGAGGCCGTCGCGCTCGCGCGTGAAGCGGTCCGGGGCCGGGAGGGCGAGGCGTTCTCGCGGACCACGACGCTGAGCACGCTCGCCGACGCGCTGCGGCTGCGGTTCCGCCGGTCCGGCGACCGCGACGCGCTCACCGAGGCGCTCGACGTCTACCGCGAGGCCGCGCTCTTCGCCGGATCACCGACGGTCCGGCGGGTGGAGGCGGCCGAGCGGTGGGGCGAGCTGGCCGCCGAGGGCGGGTTGCCCGCGACGGCGGCCGAGGGCTACGCGGTCGCGGTCGGGTTGCTGCCCCAGCTCGCCGGCCGCCGTCTGGACCGGGGCGACGCCCAGTACTGGCTGGGCCGCTTCGCCGGGCTCGCCGCCGACGCGGCCGCGTGCGCGCTGAACGCGGGCGACCCCGAGGGTGCGGTGACCGTGCTGGAGTCCGGCCGCTGCGTGCTGGCGGCCCAGGCGCTCGACAGCCGCGGCGACCTGTCCGAGCTGCGCGAGCGGGCGCCCGGGCTGGCGGCGGAGTTCGAGGCGCTGGGCGCGGAGTTCGAAACCGACACCACGCGGGACCGCCTCGCGCTCGCCGCGGAACTGGAGGCGCTGGCCGTGCGCATCCGGGAACTGCCGGGGCTGGACCGGTTCCTCCGGCCGCCGTCGCTGGACGATCTGACGGCGCAGGCGCACGAGGGCCCGGTGGTCTACGTCAACGTCAGCCGCTACCGGTGCGACGCGGTGATCCTCACCCCGGACGGCGTCCGCGCCCGGCCGCTGCCGGACCTGACCGAAGACGCGCTGCGGCAGCGGGTGCGTGCCTTCCGCGCCGCGCTGGCCGCGGAACCCGGTGAGCGGCAGGCCGCCGAGCGCACGATCCACGACACACTGGAATGGTTGTGGGACACCGTGGCCGGCCCGGTCCTGGACGCGATCGGCGTGACCGGATCGCGGATCTGGTGGGCGCCGGTCGGCGTGCTCAGCCTGCTCCCGCTGCACGCCGCCGGACACCACCGCGGCGGCGGCCCGGCGGTGATGGACCGGGTGATCTCGTCGGTCACGCCGACGGTCCGGGCGCTGGCCCACGCGCGGACGCGGCGGCGGGGGAGTGGCGAGCGGCCGCGGCTGCTCGTCGTCGCGATGCCGTCCACTCCGGACGGTGCCGACCTGCCCGGCGCGCGGGCCGAAGCGGAGTTCCTCGCCGCCCACGTCCCCGGTGCCACGGTGCTGGCCGGCGCGGACGCCACCCGCGACGCCGTTCTCGACGCGCTGCCGTCCGCCGGCTGGGTGCACTTCGCCTGCCACGGGTACAGCGATCCGGACAACCCGTCGGACAGCCACCTGGTGCTGCACGACCACGCCCGCGCCCCGCTGCGCGTGGTCGACGTGTCCCGGCTGCGCCTGCCGGACGCGCGGTTCGCCTACCTGTCCGCCTGCGACACCGCCCGCACGAGCGAAACCCTGTCCGACGAGGCGATCCACCCGGCGGCCGCGTTCCAGATCGCCGGGTTCGCCCAGGTCGTCGGCACGCTGTGGCGGGTGGAGGACGCCGTCGCGCCGGTGCTGGCGCAGTGGATCTACCGGGACCTGCTCACACCCGGAGCCGGGACGACGGCGACGGCGGTGCACCGGACGGCCCGCGCGCTGCGGGAGAAGTACCCGAACCTCCCGTCCGTGTGGGCGGCCCACGTCCACTTCGGCGCCTGATGATCTTGATACCAGCTGGGTATCGTCGGGTGCGTGGCCATGACTTTGCGCTTGACCGAGGAGCAGGAGCGCGCTCGCGATGCTCGCCGAGGCGCAGGGTGTCAGCAAGCACGAGGCGGCGGTGCGCGCGGTGGTGCTGACCGGCGCGGGCAAGGCGTTCCGCGCGGGCCAGGACCTAAGGAGCACGTCGGGCTGCTGGACTCCGCGGCGCACCGCCCGCAGGTGTCGGTGATGGGGCAGGACGCCTATCCCGGCCTGCACGAGAAGGCCGCCGTCCTCCTCGAGTCGATCGTGCGCAACCCTCCGCTGATCGACGGCAACAAGCGGCTGGGGTGGATGGCGGTCTTCGTGTTCCACGGGCTCAACGGTGCCGACCCGGAGGCCGCGGAGCATCTGGCCCGGTGGACGCGTCCCGGCGTCACCCCGCTACGCGACCCGGCCGGCTTCCGCTTCGGCGCCTGACCGCCGACAGGCGGCCGCGGCACCGCCGGCAGTCGGCTCGCCACCGACGTCGTCGCGTACGTGCCCGTCTTCCCTCTCGGGGGCATCACCCCGCTCCAGTCCTCGGTGGTCGCTGCCCGGTTGGCGGTGACTCCGGTGGCCGTGGAACCGACCTGACTTCTCCAGCGATCACCGAACATCCAGCTCATCCCTGGCACCCCGTCGACGGCACACCTGCGCTAGAACATCGGATCCCGCTGGTCATCCACCCACCGCGGAGCCCCGAAGGTGAGCCGCTATCAGTGCCCGTTCGAGGACGCGGTGCGAGCAGTAACGACGCTAGCGGCGGTGTGCAGCGGTATGCGTTCCTGTTCGATGCGCCGGTAACCGCGAAACATCGGGTCAGTGAGGCGTTCATAAACGGCGCGCTCGTCCGGCGTGAGGTGTGGCAGGGACTTGGGGCTTCCCGGTTCGAGGCGTTGGCCCCGTTGGTCTGTATTGGTGCCGTAGGGCTCGTAGGTGTCGTATGTTGTGGTGTCCATGAGGATGCTGGCGACAGGCACGCCGTCGTCGCGCCAGCCGTTGAGGATTTCGTAGCCATGCGCGTCGATGTCACCCCAGTAGTAGAGGTGCGGCGCGGCGGTGAGCCAGGGGAAGGCGGCCGCGGTCTTGCCACCGAATCCACCACCCTCGACGGCGATACCGCCGGTGATGGGCGGGAAGTGGATCGCGGTGTCTTTGTTCTCGGAGATGATGACCACGGTCGGGGCGTAAGCGGGCGTGACGCTGTCGCCGACGGTCGCGGAGTCGTGGCGACGTGCGCCCGAGGCTTGGTAGGTGGGGTCGAGGTAGCTGAAGTGGATGCGGGCGGGGTGTTTGGGCAGGAGGCCGAGGCTGTCACGTCCGGTGAGTGCGAGGATCAGCGGCTGATGGGTGTTGAGCCACTTGGAGTGGACACCGGGTATCGGGACCTGACGTGGTGTGTAGCCACTGGCGTCGTGGGCCTGGAACCAGGCGGCGACGGTGAGCAGGAGCTCGAAGTCGGTGTCCTCGTAGCGGTTGGCTGTGCGGATGACGAGGGCGGGGTCGGCGGCGGCGGGGAAGTGGGTGGTGACACGAGTCAGGTGAGCCCGCGCTTTCGCGAGTCGTCTCTCCCAGCCATCGCCGACGACAGCGGCGGCGCTGCCGACATCGACGATTTCGAGGTGCGTGGGGATGTCCTGGGTCGTGGTGTATACCCGCTTCTGCTGGGTGTGCAGCCGTACCGGACGTCCTCGGGCCCAGTCGCGCCACTGCCGGATTCGCGGCTGGTAGATGGTTTGCCAGCCGGCTTCGAGCTGGGTCTTCGTGGTCGTGCCGAGGGCGAACCGGTGTGGCCACGATGTCGTGGCGCCGGCGACGTCACCGGCCCAGGTGCGGTCGAGTCGTCGACGGATGTCGCCGAGGACGTCGGCGGGCGTTTTCATGCGGGCATCTCGGTGACGTCTGCCTGTGCGTCCGCTCGGCGTTCCGTTCGGGAAAGGGTCTTCACGGACGAGTAGCCGCGGCTGTTCTTCGCCATGTACAGAAAGTGGCTGGCGTGTGGCTCGAGCGCGGTGAACTGGCCGTACGGGGCGCCGATGATGAGCTGGAAACCGAGGCCCTTCCACGCGTCTACCGCACGGCCCGCGAACTCGCTGTCGGCTTTCACGAATCCTTCGTCGAGGAAAACGGGCGCGAATCCGGGTCGTGCGTCGGTTTCGTCGCCGAGTTGAAAGCGCAGTGCGGCGCCCACGATGAAGGCGACCAGCTCCTGGGACTCACCACCTGATTTCCCGCCGAGCGCGGCGTAGGTTGACCGCTCACGACCGTGACTGTCGTAGGAGACGGCGGTGATCTCGATGTGCTTGCGCACGTCGAGGAAGTAGTCGCGGTTGTTCTTGCCGGCGGTGTCCTTCCGGATCGCGCCCATGAACCGGCGTAGTTTCCTGTACCACTTTTGGACCTGGTCGTCGGTGAAGGCGTCGATGTCGGCTCGGGACAGAGTGTTCAGTTCCCTCTTGAACTTCTTGATGTCGTCGCGGTTCAACTCGCGCAGATCGATCTTGAGCCGGTCACGGTGGGCGCCGAACGGGAGTTGTGCGAGAATTTTGTTGACGGGTTCGAGCCGGTTGCGGATGTCGTCGATCGCGAGACCGAACGCGCCGGCGAGCGGTACGAGATCTTGTCCGGACCAGTCCGTGAGCCGTTTCGCCCATTCCTGTCGGCGTTCGTGGAGGCCGGTGGCGACGATGCTGTCCAGTATGCGCCGGAATGACGGGTAGTTCTCGATCGAGGCTGACAGGTTCGGGTCGTCCCACCGGTCCAGATACCGTTGAAACGCGGTTTCGAGTGCTTGCGTCGCCTTGTCGGCCTTGCCCAGTTCTCCCTGCTCGAGTTCGACGAGCCTCCCCTTGAGACGGCCGGCCCCAGCTCGGAACCCACTGAGGTCTCCTACGGTTGCGACCTGTGCGAACTGGGTGTCGAGATAGGCTGACTGCTCGTCGGTGAGCGTGACGGCCTGCTCGCGGTTGATGCGCTGGAGTTCCCCGACGATGTGGTCCTTCCGGTCGATGATCTCGCCAAGGTCGGCATCGAGCCTTTCGATGGTCTGCTCGGCCGCGTAGATCTTGCCTCCGGCGTCCTTCAAGCTGGTGTTGAGGGCTTCGAGTTCGGCCTGGAACGTGCGGAGGGCGTCGTCCGAGGCCAGGATGCGCTTCCTCTGCTGTTCTCGGCTGTCGATCTCACGCTGGACGCCGTCGGGATCGATGCTGCGCCACCTGGTGGAGAGGATGTGTTCGTGGGAACTCTTGTCCGCGAGGAGCGCTGTGAACTCGCGGTCGACGTCGGCTCGCCGTCTGTCGAGATCGCCGAGGACCTTCTCCAGTTCGTCGAGGCGGGTCTCGATCTCTGCCAGGCGCTCCTCCTTCGAGAACCCGATGACGTACGGCGCGTTGATCGAGCCGTGAGCGCCGGACCTTCCCCTGCGGGTTTGGCCATTCACTGTGACGCGGCGGCCCCCTCCACCCAGCCCGCCGGCATTGTCGACGCACAACGCATCGACGCCGGCGCCGGAGATGCGGTCCTGGACCCATGCGGTGAAGCGCGTGGGCTTGTAGTCCAGTTTCCCCGACACGTAGGCCGGGTCGAAATCTCTGGGTTCGTACGAAGTGAGATGCACTCCTTCGTAGTTGACCCGGTGCGGAAGGTCGAGTGGGTCGATCACACGAGAGACTCGATCGAGCTCGTCTGCGTCGATGAGGAGGACGCGGGCGAGGCCGAAGAGAGTGGTTTCGATGGCCTTCCGCCATTTCCTCTGCTCAGCCGGCACGTCGAGGAGCTCGCCGACGAACGGCAGGTCCTCCGGCGGGATACCCGTCGCGTGGGCGATCATCATCCGCGATTTGTCCAGCTTCGGATCCATGCGTCCTTCGCGGTGTGCCAGCGAGTCGCGTTCGTCGACGAGCTCGCCTTTCTCCTTGCTGGGCTCGTAGACGGCGATTTGAAGAGCGTGCCGTCGCGCATTGACGACCTCGAGTGCGGCCTCGAACCCGTCGACGAACGTGCGGGACTGCTTCTGGGTGGCGGTGAAGTCGTCCTCGTTGTCGATGGTGAGGCCGAGCCGGGCCGTCAGCTCGTCGAAGGTGGCGCGTTGGGCGGACGCGGCGTTCAAGTCGGATCCGAGCCGGTTGATCTCCGCTTCGAGACGGGCGAGCGTCGCATGTGACTCGTTCTTGCGGAGGTCGGCTTCGACATCGATCTTACGAGATGTCAGCTCGGCATGTCGCTTCTCGGCTTCACCCTTGTCCTTGACGGCTTGGGCCCGCTGGCTGCGCCTGGCGGTTTCGGCCGTTTCGAGCAGGGTGTCTTCGGTACCGAGCATCCACACAGTGAACGGCGTGTCCCCGCTTCGATGAATACCGAACGTGTCGATCAGGCGAGCCTTCTCGAGTGCTTCCTGCCGGTCCCGGTGCAGCTCGGGAATCCGGGCGAGAACCTCGGACTTCTGTCCCTCGGTCTCCATCGCGTCGTAGGCGTCTTCGAGATTCTTGAAGTGCTCGACCGCGTCGTCCGCGGCGGCGTAGGTACCCGGTAGGTCGATGACCATGGACTTGTACAGGTCGTCAACCGTGCGGACCTGGTATCCGGCCTGGATGCGCGCTAGCAGGCGGAGTGCCTTGGCGCCGTCGCCGTGGGCGCCGATACCCAGCCGCGTGAAGAACGCCTGGGAGAACGACCCGTAGGTCTCGTGCATCTTCAGGTTCGGAAATCTGCCCTCGACCGTCCGCTTGTCGAACTTGTCCTTGGCGAAAGGCTCGACCTCGGACAGGTCGATCGTGCCTTCGACGATGCACATCTTCCGGGTGAGATCGCTGTCCTTGGTAGCCGCGCGGGGAACGTGGTAGAGGCGGGCGACGGTGTAGCGATGTTCGTTGTCGTCGACGAACGTGACCGCCAGCGCCCCCCATGTCGCGGAGCTTTCTCCCCGCAGAACCTGGTCGGCCAACCCGCCACCGGTGATCCGGCTCGTATCCAGCTTGCCGCGTAGATAGGAGATGAGGCTACGCTGGTCGGCGCTTCGGGCACGTCCGACGGTCGCGTCGTTGGACGCGCCGTTGAAGGGGATGTTGGAGTCCATCATCACCGCGATGTAGGCGTCGAGCAAGGTCGACTTACCTGTCCCGGATGCGCCGGACAGCAGGGTGGTAGTCGGCGCGAAGCTGACGATGCTGTGGCCGTGGAAGCCGCCCCAGTTGATCAGCTGGAGCGTGTCGACCTTCCATTGCGTGGCCCCCTCGGTGGTGCCGGGAAGGCGGAGCAGCTGCCGCTCGGAGTGGTTAGTCGTCAACTGGATGCCTTTCCCTCGGTTTTCGCGGGAGCCGCATGGGCAGGGTCGACAGCGAGCGCGTCGTCTGCCCCGGTGCCGGGTTCGGTGCCGTTGAGCTGCATGAGCCACTCCCACAGCTCCTGGAGTTTTCGCAACGGCAGCAGGACCGCGATGACCGGAGAGATCCGTAAACGGGACGCGTCATTGGTGCGAGTGAGGACCTTCGCCCTGATCAGGCTGTCGATGGCGTTGTTGGCTTTCGACTCGTCACCCGCGCGGTTGGTCGCGTGAGCCGGCCGGAACGAGGCAATGTGCGCGATGAGTTCGTCTCGTTCGACGGTGACGTCTTCGTGCCCGGACGCTCGTTCGCTCTGGAATCGGTGCCGCAGGAACACCAGCGAAATCGTCTCCTCACGGGTGTACACCGTGTCGTGGAGAAGCGTCGGAAACTCCCGCCCGCCACCTTCGGAGGCCGCCTGCTGTTTGAACGCGACCTCGTGGTTCGGATCCACGTGGAGATCGAGGAACATGTCGTTCAACCGGGACTTGATCGGAACCGGATCCTCTCGGATGACGCGCCATTCCGCGGGATTCCGTGCCGCCGAGATGAACCGGTGCTTCAGCAGTGCGACCAAGGCGCGGCGTTGTTCGAGCGACAGACCGCCCGCGTCTCCTTCGAACAGTGCCAGCGACGATCCTTCCTGCTTTTCCTCGCCGGCGAAGCCTTCGTCGACGTCGCCGAGGAATTCGGTGTCGTCGTCGAGGAATTCGGTGTCGTCGTCGACGTGCGAGTCGAAGTCCTCGCCAGCGCCAGCCTGAAGGAAGTACGAAGCGGCGTTCTCGGCCGACCCGTCCGTGGTGTCACTCACCAGCGGATCCGTTGAGTGTGAGACCGGCGAGCGCTGCGGCTTCGGTAGGGGTGAGGGACATCCTGGGTACCAGGAAGTGACGTCGATCGCCGTTCGGGCGAATCGCTTCGAACACCTCGGTTTCGTCGTCGTCACTCATCGCGTCGATACGCGACACGAGGTGGAGGAGCCCGAGAACCTCGACGGGGCGCCGCAGTCGCTTCGGCAGTTCATTGAACAGATGTCCCACCGTGTCACTGTTGCCGGTGGTGAAGGCGTCGATCAACGCCGCCCGCAGCTCGTCAAGCGAAGGCCCGCCCTGCATTCGCAGCTCCTCGACCGTGGGTGGCTCCAGACCGTCGTCGTCGACCCGTTCCAGTGGCGGCGGGGGTTCGGCCGAGGCGGGATCCCAGAGCCGGGTACGCAGGTGGCCCACCTTCGCCACGGGCGGCAGCAGTTCGACCGGAACCGTGGCTCGCGGACCCGCGGTCTCCATCCACTTCGCCAGTTCACGCTCGATCCCTCGCAACACCCGGTCGAGCTCGCGCTCCTGGAGCACGTCGCGGTTGACGATGTGCTCCTTCAACGTCGCGGTGAGCCGCCGGCGCTGGGCGAGCACGTCCTTCATGCCCTGGCGAATGATCGTCACCGCCCCGCGGATCTCGCTGACGTCTCTCGTGTCGAGGACTTCCGCCGCCGGGTGCGCGAGGAGTGCCTGAACGTTCTCCCGCAGCTCCAGCAGGAGCGCGTCGTCGCGAAGCAGAACGAACGCTCCATCGAACGCTCGTCCCTCCGGCGTCTCCTTCACCAGCTCGTCCTGCCTCGCGAGATACTCGTCGAGGACGTCGATAACAGGGCGGTCCTCGTCGCGGAAGTCGCGAAGAATCTTGCGATGCATGTCCAGCACGGATTCCTCGACCCGTTTGAAGTCCGAGGGCAGCTGGCCGATCAGATCGATGAGGTTCGTGTACCCGTCGAGCATCCGCTCGTCCGACGCTGTAGCCGCGTCGCCGCCCGTTTCGAGGCGATCACGTTCGGCTTCCAGCTCGCGAATCTGGCTGTTCAGCCGCTCGATGCGGGCCTGAGCATCAGGCGATGCTTCCAGTGCCCACCGGCGGACCGTGTCCAGAATCGTCGTCAGCCGCGACTCCGACACGAGCACGCGGTCACGAGACAGGTTCTGCACCAGGTCGAGCGCTTCCAACGCCGACGAGGTCAGCGAATAGACAAGACTGTCATCTGCAGCGTTGTCCCGGAACAGCCACTGGTCGTTGACCCATAGGTTGCACAGTGCCCGTCCGTTCATGCTCGGCGGAACATCGATGCCGTCGCGCTGCAGCTCGGTCAGATACGTGTCGATCTGGGTGTGGAGCACGTCCGTCTGGACCGACCGGCGATCGCGGGAAAACGAACAACGGAACACCGCGACTCGGAATGCCGCCCACTTGCCGTCCAGGAGGCGCAGTGTGGGACGGGCAAGTGCGTCCTGTGCCCGTGTGAGCTCACCGAGAACCCTGCTCATGCAACCTCCCAGTCGCCCCCTCCGGCCACGGCTCGAACGATAGGCCCCATGACCGACAGTTTTCGGGCGCCGGCCCACGGGCACGTCGGTCCAGCCGACAACCCATGAGTCGTTCCGTGACTACTCAATGTTACTGATTGAGTGAGCGGCGGGACACGAACTCGGCGGGACTGCCCCGCCGCGCCGATCGGGACTGACGCTGTCGGCTTTCCTTGCGAGCTCGGCATCGTCCGCAGGGCGCGCCGCGGCGGTCACCGACACCGGGACGTGTGTATAGGGTGTGTATGGCGAGGCTGAACGTCTACGTGCCCGATGAGCTGGCCCAACGCGCCAAGGCCGTGGATCTGAACGTGTCCGCTCTGGTGCAGGCCGCGATCGCGGACGAGCTGCAACGCCGGCTACCACCGCCTGGCTGGACGCGCTGCCGTCGCCGCGGCGCACGGTTTCGCACGACGCGGCTGTCGAGGCCTTGGACGGCGCCCGGGCGGAACTGGCCGGTGCCGAGGATGAGTGACGCGCCCGCCGAGATCGCCGTCCTGGACGCTTCCGTTCTCGTGGACCTGCTGGCCGGCACCGGCTACGCGCCCGCCGCGAAGAAGCGGCTCGCGGGTACCGTTCTGCCCGCGCCGGCGCACCTGGATGCCGAGGTGCTCTCTTCGCTGAGCCGCCTGGAGCGTGTCGGGCAGCTGCCCGCGTCCGAGGTGGGCGCGGCGCTGGGTGCGCTGGCGACGATCCCCCTCACGCGGCATCCCGTCGTCGAACTCGCGGCCGGGGCCTGGGCGCGCCGTGCGGATCTGCGTCTCGCTGATGCGCTCTACGTCGAACTCGCCGGGCGGTTGCACGCCCGGGTTCTCGCCACGGATCACCGCCTCGCCCGGGCGACCTCTCTCGCCGAAGGGATCAGCCGGTGGCCCCGGCCGGGCGTCGGACGGGTCACGTGCTGCGGGCCGGGTGTCGTGGTAGTTCGGTGTTGATCGCGGTGAGTAGTTCTCCGTCGTCGGCCAGGGTGGGGTCCATCGCGGGCAGGACGCGGTGCGCGGGTTTTTCCGCGCGCGCCAAGGGGATCAGCTCCGCGGCACGCGCGTCCCGCACCTCGTGGCCGCGCAGGTACGCCAGCCACGCGGCCAGGCCGGCGACCGCGCTGTGCGGCAGCCGTCCCCGCGCCCGCTCGCGGTGCAGCACGGGGAGGATGCGGACCGGGATCTTCTGCGAGCCGTCCGCGGCGATCTGGCTCAGCAGGTGCCGGATGCCGGGCGCGGCGAACCGCTCCCGCAGCCGGTGCCGGTAGCCGGCGATCCCGGCGGGGGACAGGTACGGGGCCGCGGTGTCCCACCACGACTCGACCAGCTCGCCGAGCACCGGATCGCCCGCGGCCTCGGCGACCGTGGCGTGCCCGCGGGCCAGCCCGGTGTAGGCCAGCAGCGAGTGCGCGCCGTTGAGCAACCACAGCTTGCGTTGCTGGTACACCTCGATGTCGTCGACGAACCGCGCCCCCGCCCGCTCCCACGCCGGGCGACCGCGGGGGAAGGTGCCGGCGATCTGCCACTCGGTGAACGGTTCGGTGACCACGGGCGCGAGGTCCCGCACCCCGCTGATCTCCGCGACCCGTCGCACGTCGCGTGCCGTGGTCGCCGGGGTGATGCGGTCGACGACCGTGCCGGCGATGGCGACCTCGTCTTCCACCCACGCGGCGAACCCGGGCTCGGCGCACACCTTGCGCAGCACCGAGCGCAGCACGTCCCCGTTGCCGGCGAGGTTGTCGCACGGCACGAGCGTGATCGGGGCCCCGTTGGCGTGGAAGCGCGCCCGCAGCCCGGCCACCAGCCGGGACACCGCCGAGTCGGCACCCGGCTCGGGGACGGTGTATGCGGCCTCGGTGACCGTGAGGGTGATCAGCGCGACCTCGGGGGAGGCCACGTCCGCCAGCCACTGCCGGGTGTCCGCCCCGGCGTGCGCGCGAGTGATCGAGCCGACCGGTTCCACCCGATCACCGGAGTCCTCGCGCACGAGCAGGGAGAACAGCCCGCCCTGCCGGGTGAGCAGCTCCGGCAGTTCGGTGCTGCGGAAGGTGTAGGCGGCGATGCCCCACGCGGGATCGGCGGCGGTGTACCAGGCCTGATGCGCCCGGTGGAACGCCCCGAGTCCCAAGTGGACAGCGCGGACGGGCGCCGGTTCCCCGGCGCGAGTCAGCGTCACAGCCGGAACGCCTTGCGCGGCTGGCGGTCGTTGAGGTCGCGCAGCACGTCGTGGGCGTCGTCCTCGCTGAGCACGTGCTCGGCGACCAGGCTCGCCAGGTGCGCGGCGTCGACCCGGCGCGCGGTGTCGTGCCGGGCCGGGATCGAGCAGAAGCTCCGGGTGTCGTCGATGAACCCGGCGCTGCGGTGGAACCCGGCGGTTTCGGTGACGGCGTCCCGGAAGCGGCGCATGGCCCGCGGGGCGTCGAGGAACCACCAGGGCGCGCCGAGGTAGACCGTGGGGTAGAAACCGGCGAGCGGGGCGAGCTCCCGCGAGAACACCGTCTCGTCGAGCGTGAACACCACGGTCTGGAACACCGGATGGGTGCCGAACCGCTCCAGCATGGGCTTGAGCGCCCGCGTGAACTCGGCGCGCACCGGGATGTCGTGACCGGTGTCGGCGCCGTACCGGGCGAAGGTCGGCTCGTGGTGGTTGCGGTCGACGCCCGTGTGCAGCGCGAGGACCATCCCGTCCTCACTGGACATCCGGGCCATCTCACCGAGGAGGTGCCGCGACAACGTCCGGGCGTCCCCGGGCCCGGCCGTGCCGGCGCGCACCGCGTCGAACAACCGCGACGCCTGCGCCTCGGGCAGGAACTCCATGCGCGCGTCCGGGGCGCTGTGGTCGGTCGCGGTGGCGCCGTGTGCGCGGAAGAACTCCCGGCGCTGCTCCAGCGCGGCGATCGTGCCGCGGTAGCTGCCGGTGTCGATGCCGCTCGCCTCGGCGAGGCGGTCCAGCGCCGCCGGCCAGCCGGGGTTCGTGGCGTCGAGGTAACGGTCGGGCCGGAAGGTCGGCACCACCCGGCCCCGCCACGCCGGGTCGGCGGCGAGCGCGCGGTGGTGCCGCAGGTCGTCGGCGGGGTCGTCGGTCGTGGCGAGCACGGCGAGGTTGAACGACTCGTACAGCTCCCGGGGCCGGAAGCCGGGTTTGGCGAGCCGCTCGGACAGCTCGTCGAACAACGCGTCGGCGGTCGCCTCGGAGGGGTGCACCGTCACGCCGAGGACGTCGTGCAGCTCGGCCTCCAGCCACTGCCGGGACGCCGTGCCCAGGAAGAACCGCCAGTGGGTGCAGAAGGTGCGCCACACCTCACGAGGCGGGGCGGTACGCCCTTCCGGGTCGCGCAGGCCCAGGTCGCGCAGCGGGACGCCGTGTGCGTGCAGCAGCCTGGTCACGTAGTGGTCGGGGGTGACCAGCAGCTCGGCGGGGTTGCCGAACGGTATGTCCTGCGCCAGCAGCGCGGGGTCGACGTGCCCGTGCGGGCTGACCAACGGCAGGTCGCGCACGCTCTCGTAGAGCCTGCGGGCGATCGACCGCTCGGCGGGGTCGCTGGGCAGGAGCCGGTCCGGATGGGGTGCGAGGGCGATCCCTGTCGAGCCACGGTGCATTCCCGCAGGCTCGCCGCCGGCGCCCGCCCCGTGCAACTAGTTGCCGCCAGTTGCCACGGGCGCGGGGCCGGTCGAGCCGCGGACGACCAGGTGGGCGTCGAAGCGCTGCGTCACCTCGTGGCCGCCGCGCCCGGTGAGATCCGCGCACAGGGCGTCCACGGCGGACCGGCCCAGCTTCGCGGCCGGGCCGGCGATCGTGGTCAGCGCGGGCACCGTGAGGCCGGCGCCGAAGATGTCGTCGCAGCCGATCAGGCTGATCTGCCCGGGCAGCCGGATCCCGGCCAGCTGCAGGCGTTGCAGGGTGCCGAGCGCGATCAGGTCGTTGTAGGCGATCGCCGCCGTCGCCCCGTCGAGGATCAGCGCGTCGGCCGCCTCGTGGCCGCCCTGCTGGTTGGGCGCGAACGGGCCGAGGAACCCGGCCCGGATGCCGAGCGCGCCGGCTTCTTCCCGGGCGGCGCGCCACCGCTGCCCGTTGACCCAGGAGCTGCGCGGCCCGGACAGGTAGGCGATGCGGCGGTGGCCGAGCGCGGCGAGGTGGCGCACCGCCTTGCGCATGCCGCCCGCGGTGTCCACGACCAGGCTCGGCAGGCCGTGGATCTCCCGGTTGACCACGACCAGCGCCCGGTGCTGGGCGAGCTGGCGCACCACGTCGTCGGACAGGCGGGACGTCGCCAGGATCCCGCCGCTGGTGGCGGCGAGCAGCTGCCGGAGGTTGCGCGCCTCGACCTCGGGCGATTCGTCGCTGTCGGTCAGCGCCAGGGTGAAGTCCCGCTCGATCGCCCGCGCCTGCGCCGCCTTGATCAGCGGTGCGTAGTAGGGGTTGGCGATGTCGGTGACCACCAGCATCAGCGTGCGGCCGCGGCCCGGCGATCCGGCCCGGGCCAGCGGCCGCGGCTGGTAACCGATCGCGCGCGCGGCGGCCCGGACCCGCTCGCGGGTGGCCGCGTTGACCCGCGACGGATTGCTGAACGTCCGCGAGACGGTGGACGCGGCGACCCCGCAGTGCCGCGCCACGTCGTAGATGGTGACCCGTCCCTCGTCCACGCCCTGCCCTCCGGTGATCGTGGCAACAGCTGGCAACAAATTGTCATGCTACCGGCGGCCTCCTACCTTCGGGCGATACCTCTTGTTGCCCAGAAGGGAAGCAACGATGCTTCGACCGATCGTCAACACCTGGCGAGATCGCCGCACCCTCACCGGGCTCTGGCGCTTCGCCGTCGATCCCGGCGGAGTGGGCCGGGACCGGAAGTGGTGGCAGCAGCCGCTTCCCGGCAGCGTCGAGATGCCGGTTCCGGCCAGCTACAACGACGTGATCCCGGACCCGGCGATCCGCGAGCACGTCGGCGACGTGTGGTACCAGACCGACGTGCCGGTGCCCGCGGGCTGGGCGGGGGAGCGCGTCGTGCTGCGGTTCGACGCCGCGACCCACCGCGCGGTCGTGTGGGTGGACGACGAACGGGTCGCCGAGCACGAAGGCGGGTACACCCCGTTCGAGGCCGACGTGACCGCCCTCGTGCGGCCGGGGGAGACCAGCCGGGTCACCGTGGTCGTGGACAACCGGCTCAGCTGGGAGTCGATTCCGCCGGGGTACGTCGAGCAGACCGCGGAGGGGCCCCGGCAGCGGTACTACCACGACTTCTTCAACTACGCCGGGCTGCACCGGCCGGTGTGGCTGTACTCCACGCCGGTGACGCACGTCCGCGACGTCACCGTCCGGACCGGACTGTCGGGCACCACCGGCACGGTGGACTACGACGTGACGATCGCCGGTGACGGCGAGGTGGGGACGCGCGTGGTCCTGCGTGACGCGTCGGGCACCGAGGTCGCGAGCGGCGTCGGGACTTCCGGCACGCTCACCGTGGCCGGCGCGCACCCCTGGCGTCCCGGCGAGGGCTATCTGTACACAATGGACGTCGAACTGTGGCAGGACGGCTCGCCCGCCGACCGCTACTCGCTCGACGTCGGCATCCGCACCGTCGCGATCGAGGGCACCCGGTTCCTGATCAACGGGGAACCGTTCTACTTCACCGGGTTCGGCATGCACGAGGACCACGCGGTCCGCGGGAAGGGCCACGACGACGTGTCGATGGTCCACGACTTCGCGCTGCTGGACTGGATCGGCGCCAACTCGTTCCGGACCTCGCACTACCCCTACGCCGAGGAGATCCTCGACTACGCCGACCGCAAGGGCATCGTCGTCATCGACGAAACCGCCGCGGTGGGGCTCAACCTCGGCATCGGCGGCGGCATCCTGCAGGGTGCGCGGCAGCCGACGTTCTCCGCCGAGACGGTCTCCGACGCCGCGCGGCGCACGCACCTGCAGGCGATCCGCGAGCTGGTCGCCCGGGACAAGAACCACCCCAGCGTCGTGCTGTGGAGCATCGCCAACGAACCCGAATCGCACACCGAGGAGTCCCGGAAGTACTTCGAGCCGCTGTTCGCCGAGACGCGGCGGCTCGATCCCACCCGCCCGGTCGGCTTCGTGAACATGATGCTGTCGCCGTCGGACCAGTGCCTGGTCACCGACCTGGCCGACGTGGTGATGATCAACCGGTACTTCGGCTGGTACACCCAGACCGGCGACCTGGCCGCGGCCGAGCGCGAACTGGAAGCCGACCTGACCGCGTGGGCGGCCCGGCACCACAAGCCGATCCTCGTCACCGAGTACGGCGCGGACACCGTGGCGGGCCTGCACTCGGTCGTCCCGCAGCCGTGGACCGAGGAGTACCAGGCCGAGCTGCTGGACATGTACCACCGGGTGTTCGACCGCGTGGACGCCGTCACCGGCGAGCACGTGTGGAACTTCGCCGACTTCGCGACCTCCGCCGGTGTCTTCCGGGTGGAGGGCAACAAGAAGGGCGTGTTCACGCGCGACCGCAAACCCAAGGCGGGCGCGTTCACCCTGCGGCGCCGCTGGAGGCGGCCGTGAAACTACGCATGAGACAGCTCTTCGGGTACGCCGCCGGCGACGCGGGCAACAACCTGGCGTTCTCGATGTCGTCGATGTTCCTGCTGCTGTACTACACCGACATCGCCGGGATCCCCGCCGCCGCGGCCGGCACGATCTTCCTCGTCGTGCGGATCTGGGACGGCTTCGCCGATCTCGCCGCGGGCAGGCTGGTCGACCGGACCAGCTCCCGCTTCGGGAAGTTCCGCCCCTGGCTGCTGTACGCCTCGGTGCCACTGCTCCTGCTGAGCGTGGCCACCTTCGCCGTACCGGACTGGCCGATGACGGCCAAGATCGTCTACGCGTACCTGACCTACGCGGCGATGGGCACGGCCTACAGCCTGGTCAACATCCCCTTCGGTTCGCTCGCGGCCGCGATGACGCAGGATCCGGTCGAACGCACCAAGCTCGCCAGCGCCCGCGGGATGGGGGCGGCGGCGACGATGCTGATGCTGACCTTCGTGGTCTCGCCGCAGATCAAGGACTCGCAGAACCTGCAGCGGTCGCTGCTGCTGACCACACTCGCCTTCGTGGTCGTCGGCGCCGCCCTGTACCTGTTCACGTTCGTCACGGCCAGGGAGACGGTGCCGCGGGCCGTGGCCAAGGTCGGCTTCAAGGACAGCATGCGCACGCTGCGGCGGAACAAGCCGCTGATGATGCTGTGCGTCAGCTCGTTGTTCTTCCTGACCGCCATGTTCTCGATCCAGACGATCGGCGTGTACTACGCCCGGGACGTGCTCGGCAACCCGAGTCTCTACATCGCCATCTCCGCCCCGCAGCTGGTCCTGATGTTCGTGCTGGCGCCGCTCGTGCCGAAGCTGGTGCGCCGCTTCGGCAAGGTACCCAGTTACGTCGCCGGTGGCGTGGTGATGGTCGTCGGCGCGCTCGGTGTGCTGTTCGCGCCGGCCTCGGTCCCGTTCGTGTCGCTGGGGTTCTTCGTGCTGATCGGCGCGGGCACCGGGCTGGTCAACACGCTCATGTGGTCGCTGGAGGCGGACACCGTGGACTACGGCGAGTGGAAGACCGGCGCCCGCACGGAGGGCACGACGTACGCGGTGTTCTCGTTCGTCCGCAAGATCGGCCAGGCGCTCGGCGGCGCCGCGGCCGCGTACACGATCGCCCTCGCCGGGTATGCCGGCGGCGCGCGGGTGCAGAGCGACGGGGCGCTGTGGGGCATCCGCGCGGCCGCGGGCCTGGTGCCTGCCGCCTGCACGGTGATCGCGGTCGTGATCATGATCGGCTACCCGCTGACGGAGAAGCGGCTCCGCGAGATCACCGCCGAGGTCGTGCGGCGCCGGAACCAGTTGGTCGAGTCATGAACGGAGAACCAGTGCGTATCGAGAGCGCCGAGGTCATCGTCACCAGCCCGGGGCGGAACTTCGTCACGCTGAAGATCACGACCGCGGACGGGGTGGTCGGCTGGGGCGACGCGACGCTGAACGGCCGGGAGCTGTCGGTCGCCAGCTACCTGCGCGACCACGTCGCACCCTTGCTGATCGGCCGGGACGCCCATCGCATCGAGGACACCTGGCAGTACCTCTACCGGGGCGGCTACTGGCGGCGCGGCCCGGTCACCATGGCCGCGATCGCCGCGGTCGACACCGCGTTGTGGGACATCAAGGCCAAGGTCGCGGGCATGCCGCTGTACCAGCTGCTCGGCGGCGCCAGCCGGGACCGCTGCCTGGTCTACGGGCACGCCAGCGGGCGCGGGATCCCCGAGCTGCACGACTCGATCCGGGAGCACCTCGAACTCGGGTTCCGCGCGATCCGGATCCAGACCGGCGTGCCCGGTCTCGACTCGGTGTACGGCGTGGCGAGCAGTTCGGCCGCGTCGGTGGGCGGCTCCGGCCGGTACGACTACGAACCGGCGCGCCGTGCCGCCCTGCCCGCGGAGGAGTCCTGGGACACGCGCGCGTACCTGCGGCACGTGCCTTCGGTGTTCGAGGCGGTCCGCAACGAGTTCGGCCCCGAGCTGATCCTGCTGCACGACGCGCACCACCGGCTCACGCCCGTCCAGGCGGCGCGGCTCGGCAAGTCGCTGGAGCCCTACGACCTGTTCTGGCTGGAGGACGTGACGCCGGCCGAGAACCCCGAGGCGCTGCGCCTGGTCCGCGAGCACACCACGACCCCGCTGGCGATCGGCGAGGTGTTCAACACCGTGTGGGACTACCAGACGCTGATCCGGGAGCAGCTCATCGACTACGTCCGCTCGCCCGTCACGCACGCCGGAGGCGTCACGGGGGTGCGCCGGATCATCGACTACGCCGCGATGTACCAGGTGAAGTCCGGGATGCACGGCCCGACCGACGTGTCACCGGTGGGCCTCGCGGCGGGTGTCCACCTGGGACTGGCGGTGCACAACTTCGGGATCCAGGAGTACATGCTGCACAGCCCGGAGACGATGGCGGTGTTCGGCCCGACGTTCACCTTCGCCGACGGCGGGCTGCGCCCGGGCGAGGAGCCCGGGCTCGGCATCCACTTCGACGAGGACCTGGCGGCGAAGTACCCCTACGAGCCGGCGTACCTGCCCACGAACCGTCTCGGCGACGGCACCGTGCACGACTGGTGACCCCGGGCCGGTCCCGGCGCAGGACGAGCCGGCCGGAGTAGCGGCCGCGGCGGCCGGCCCGGCCGGCCGCCGCGACGTGGTGCGGTGGCCGGCCGGGGCGGCGGGTTCGGGGATTGCCGCCCGCCGCGCTCGCCGGGTTCGCGCGGCGTGATCGCATGGCGCCCGTCCACCACGGGCCGTCCGCTGGCGGCCCGCGGCCGTCGTCAGCGGCGCACCCGCGAGCGCAGGCCGTCCAGCAGGAGTTCGATACCCTGCTCGAAGTCGCCGGGGCCGCCGGGGTCCCGGTCGATCGCTCCGGCGCTGGCGGCCTGGAGCGCGGCCTGTTCCTCCGCCGTGTGCCCGAAGACGAGGTGCAGCAACGCGCGGGTGCCCACCTCGACGAGGTCGCCGTCCAGGCCGCCGTCCCGCAGCGCCTCCCGCAGCTGCGTCGCCGGTTCGCTGGCGCCCAGGCCGAAGGTGTGCGCCGTGGCGACCACTTCGGCGCCGTCCCGGTAGGCCAGCATCGCGTCGCGCAGTTCGGCGCAGATCTCCACCACCCGCCGGTCCCACTCGGCCGCCCGGCGTTCGCGCTTGCCGCGCGCCAGGATCTCGTCGGCGATCGCGGCCAGCAAGGTCTGCTTGTTGGGCACGTGGTGGTAGAGCGCGCTCGGCTGCAGGCCGAGTTCGGCGGCCAGCCGGCGCATGGTGAGCGATTCCAAGCCGTACTCGTCGAGGACCTCGATCGCGCGCTCGACGACATCGCGCCGGTGGTAGCGCACGCCGACTCCTCCCGTTGACCCGTTCGCGGCGCCCAGTGTACCGTCGGCGCCGCAACCGAACATCGTTCAGGTTGTAATCGAACGGTCACGCAGAGTCAGGAGAAGTGATGGGCTCCAGGTTCGAGCAGCTCGCCGACGCGGTCCTCGCCGGGGTTCCCGCCGGGCCCGGTGACGCGCTCGCCGTGCTGGCTGCCGACGACGCCGAGGTGATGTCCGTCGTCGCCGCCGCGGGCGGGCTGCGCCGCGCGCATTTCGGCAACACCGTCAAGGTGAACTACCTGGTGAACCTGAAGTCCGGCCTGTGCCCGGAGAACTGCAACTACTGTTCCCAGGCGCTCGGCTCCGCCGCGCCCATCCTCAAGTACTCCTGGCTGTCCAAAGAGGAGACGCTCAAGCAGGCCGGCGCGGGGATCGCCGGTGGCGCCGCCCGGGTGTGCCTGGTCTCCTCCGGGCGCGGACCGTCCAACCGGGACATCGACCGCGTCACCGAGATGGTCGGCGCCCTCAAGGAGGAACACCCGGACGTCGAGGTGTGCGCCTGTCTCGGCCTGCTCTCCGACGGGCAGGCCGAGCGTCTCGCCGAGGCCGGGGTGGACGCCTACAACCACAACATCAACACCGCCGAGAGCCACCACCACGCGATCGTCCAGACCCACACCTACGCCGACCGGGTGGACACCGTGACGAAGGCGAAGCACGGCGGGCTGTCCCCGTGTTCGGGCCTCATCGCCGGGCTGGGGGAGACCGACGAGCAGCTGGTCGAGGCGCTGTTCGCGCTCAGGGAGCTGAACGCCGACTCGATCCCGGTCAACTTCCTGATGCCCTTCGACGGCACCCCGCTGGCGGACACCTGGGAGCTGTCCCCGCTGCGGTGCCTGAAGATCCTGGCGATGGCCCGGTTCGTGTGCCCGGACAAGGAGATCCGCATCGCCGGTGGCCGCGAGATGCACCTGCGTTCGCTGCAGCCGCTCGCGCTGCACGTCGCCAATTCGCTCTTCCTCGGCGACTACCTCACCTCCGAGGGACAGGCGGCTCAGGCCGACTTGGAGATGATCCGGGACAACGGGTTCGTCGTGCTGGGCTCAGAAGAGGACCGGGCCCGGACCGAACCGGTGGACCCGCCGATCCGCCGCCGCGGCGCCGGCACCGGCCTCGTCCCCAACGCCTGATGTCACCCGAGGACCTGCTCGCCTTCGACCGCGAGCACCTGTGGCACCCGTACACTTCGATGACCGACCCGGCGCCGGCGCGGCTGGTCACCGGCGCGTCCGGCAGCCGGATCACCCTCGACGGCGCCGGAGACGTGGTCGACGGGATGGCGTCGTGGTGGTCGGCGATCCACGGCTACCGGCACCCGGCGCTCGACGAGGCGGCGCGCCGGCAGCTGGCGACGATGTCGCACGTGATGTTCGGCGGCCTCACCCACGAGCCCGCCGTCGAGCTGGCCGCGCGGCTGATCGGCCTGGCCCCCGCGGGGCTGGAGCACGTGTTCCTCGCCGATTCCGGGTCGGTGAGCGTCGAGGTGGCGATGAAGATGGCGCTGCAGTACCAGCGCGGCATCGGCCACCCGGAGCGGACCCGGTTCCTCACCGTCCGCGGCGGCTACCACGGCGACACCTTCGACTGCATGAGCGTGTGCGACCCCGACGGCGGGATGCACGCGATGTGGTCGGGTGTCCTGCCGGAGCAGGTGTTCGGGGACCGCCCACCCCGGAGCGAGGCGGACGTCGCCGCCTGGGCCGCGGGTTTCCGCGCGCTCGCCGCCGAGCACGCCGGCCGGCTGGCCGGGCTGATCGTGGAACCGCTGCTGCAGGGCGCCGGCGGCATGCACCCCTACCCGGCGAGCTGCCTGACCGTCTTCCGGGAGGTGGCCGACGAGCACGGGCTGGTGCTGATCTTCGACGAGATCGCCACCGGTTTCGGCCGCACCGGCACCCTCTTCGCCGCCGACGCCGCCGGGGTGGCGCCGGACGTGATGTGCGTGGGCAAGGCCCTCACCGGCGGCTACCTGTCCCTGGCCGCGACCCTGTGCACCAGCGAGGTCGCGGATGGACTGTCCGCCAGCGAGTCGGGTGTGCTCATGCACGGGCCCACCTTCATGGGCAACCCGCTGGCCTGCGCGATCGCGTCGGCCGGCCTGGATCTGCTGTCCACCGGGGACTGGCGGGGCGACGTGCGCCGGATCAACACGGGTTTGCAGGCGCTGCACGGGATCGAGGCCGCCGACGTGCGCGTGCTCGGCGCGGTCGGCGCGGTCCAGCTCGATCACCCGGTCGACGTGGACAAGGCGACCGAGGCGGCGCTGGCCGAGGGTGTGTGGCTGCGCCCGTTCCGCGACCTGATCTACACCATGCCGCCCTACGTGTGCACCGACGACGACATCGCCGCGATCTGCCGCGGCATCGCGGCCGCGGCGGCGGTCGCATGAGCTGGGCGGAGTGGTTCGCCGGGCAGCGCGCCGCGCGCGAGGCCGCCGGCCTGCAGCGCGTGCTGCGCCCGCGGGCGGCCGGGGACGAGGCGATCGACCTGGCGAACAACGACTACCTGGGACTGAGCGGCCACCCGGACGTCCGCCGCGCGGCGGGCGAGGCCGCCCTGGTCTGGGGCGCCGGCGCCGGCGCGTCCCGGCTGGTGACCGGCACGACCACCCTGCACGCCGAGCTGGAGCGCGAGCTGGCCGGGTTCACCGGCCGCGCGGCGGCGCTGGTGTTCTCGACCGGCTACCACGCCAACCTGTCGGTGGTGACCGCGCTGGCGGACCGGGACACGGTGATCGTCTCGGACGCCCACGTGCACGCCTCCCTGATCGACGCCGCGCGCCTGTCCCGGGCCGTCATCCGGGTGGTCCCGCACAACGACGTCACCGCCGTGCGGGACGCGCTCGCCGCGGCCGGGGGCAGGCGGGCGCTCGTGCTGACCGAGTCGATCTTCTCGGTCCTCGGCGACGCCGCACCGCTGGCCGAGCTCGCCGAGACCTGCGCCGCCCACGCCGCGCTGCTCGTCGTCGACGAGGCCCACGGGCTCGGCGTGGCCGGTGACGGTGGCCGCGGCCTGCTGCACGGCCTCGGCCTGCACGACCACCCGCACGTGGTGATGACCGCGACGCTGTCCAAATCGCTGGGCGCCATGGGCGGGGCGGTGCTCGGCTCCGCCGCGCTGATCGACCACCTCGTCAACCGGGCGCGCCCGTTCATCTTCGACACCGGTCTGGCGCCGGCCCCCGCCGCCGGAGCCCTGGCGGCGCTGCGCGTGCTGCGCGGGCAGCCCGGCCTGCCGTCCCGGATCCACGAGCGCGGCGCCGCACTGGCCGACCGGCTGGGCGTGCCGCGCTCGGCGGGCGCGGTGCTGTCGGTGCCGATGCCCTCCCCGCGGATCGCGCTCGCCGCCCAGGCCCGCGCCCTCGCGGCGGGAGTGCGGGTGGGCTGCTTCCGGCCGCCGTCCGTGCCGGACGGCGTCTCCCGGCTGCGCATCACGACCCACGCCGGCCTGGACGAGATGAGCTGGGAGCGTGCGGTCGGCATCGTGGCCGCGGTCGCCGCCGAGCACCGGCAACTCGTGTGACCAGAGTTAAATCAATCGCTTGACTTAGCACGCCGGGCCCGGTTAGCTGGTCACCGAGGCGAGGGCCCGGCGGAGGACGCCGGTGTCCGTTGTGGACGGCCGGTCCCCGGCTGGACCCCGCCGCCGGAAACGCCCTGGACTGGAGTTTCGCGATGACCGTTCCCGCATTCCCCATGGCGCGCGCGGCGCGGTGCCCGTTCGACCCGCCGCCCGCGGGCATCGAGCTGATGAAGCAGGGCCCGCTGGCCCGCGTGCGGCTGTGGGACGGCAGCACCCCGTGGCTGGTGACCCGCTTCGACGAGCAGCGCGCGCTGCTGGCCGATCCCCGGGTCAGCGCGGACATCACGCGCCCCGGCTACCCGAGCCCGGCGCCGGTGCAGCCGGGCGGCAGCGGGATCGGCTTCATCCTGATGGACGACCCCGACCACGCCCGCCTGCGCCGCATGGTGACCGCGCCGTTCTCGGTCAAACGCGTGCGCGCGATGGCGCCCGCGGTGCAGCAGATCGTCGACGACGTCGTCGGCGACCTGCTCGCCGGGCCCAATCCGGTGGACCTGGTCGAGGCGTTCGCGCTGCCGGTGCCGTCGCTGGTGATCTGCGAACTGCTCGGCGTGCCCTACACCGACCACGAGTTCTTCCAGGACCACAGCAGGACCATCATCCGCCGGGACGCCGCGCCGGAGGAGCGGTCCGCCGCTTCGGCCGGGCTGGTGAACTACCTCGACGGGCTGATGGGGGACAAGCTCACCAGGCCGGGCGACGAGCTGCTGTCCGGGCTGGCCGAGCGCGTCACCGCCGGTGAACTGTCCAGAATGGACGCCGCGCAGATGGGCGTCCTGCTGCTGATCGCCGGTCACGAGACCACGGCCAACATGATCGCGCTGGGCACGCTGGCGCTGCTGCAGCACCCGGACCAGCTGGCGCTGCTGCGCGAGGGCGACGACGCGCTGGTGGCCTCGGCGGTCGAGGAACTGCTGCGGTACCTGAACATCACGCACAACGGCCGCCGCCGGGTGGCCCTGGAAGACATCGAGATCGGCGGGACGGTCATCCGCGCGGGCGAGGGCATCATCCTCGCCAACGACCTGGGCAACCGCGACCCGTCGGTCTTCCCGGACGGCGACCGGCTCGACATCACCCGCAACGCGCGGCGGCACGTGGCCTTCGGGTTCGGCGTGCACCAGTGCCTCGGGCAGCAGCTGGCGCGTCTGGAGCTGCAGATCGTCTACGGCACGCTGTACCGCCGCGTCCCGACGCTAGCGCTCGCCGCGGGCATCGAGGACATCCCGTTCAAGCACGACGGTTCCGTCTACGGCGTCTACGAGCTGCCGGTCACCTGGTAGCCCGGCCCAGCCCGTCCAGCAACAGATCCGCCACCGCCTTCGCCGACGGCACCGGACCGCCGGGAGCGACCGAACTGGCCGAGGAGGTGGCCACCAGCATCCGCGCCGCCGCGTGGTGGCGCGGCGTCGCCTTCGCGTGGCCGGTCACCTGGGCGCGCGGCGTAGTCCGTTCAGCAGGAGATCCGCCACTGTCTTTGCCGGCGGTGCTGGTCGGCTGGGTGTGAGGAGCCGGCCGAGGAGGTGGTCAGCAGCTTGCGCGCTGCCGTGTGGTGTCGCGGGGTGGGTTTCGCGTGGCCGGTCACCTGGTAGCCCGGCCCAGCCCGTCCAGCAACAGATCCGCCACCGCCTTCGCCGACGGCACCGGACCGCCGGGAGCGACCGAACTGGCCGAGGAGGTGGCCACCAGCATCCGCGCCGCCGCGTGGTGGCGCGGCGTCGCCTTCGCGTGGCCGGTCACCTCGGCGAGATAGCCGCTCACGGCCGCGGTGATCGTGTCGTGGATCTCGCGGGCCCGGGCCCGCAGCTCGGGGTGGTGCTCGCTCTCCCGGAACACGATCCGGTGCATCGGCGTCTGCTCGCCCAGCAGCCGCGACAGCCGCCGCCACAACTCCACCACGGCGGCGTGCGGATCGGCCGGCACCGGGGACGGGACCAGATCGGCGAGGGTCCGCGTCGACCGTTCCCGGATCAGCGCCAGCAGCAGCCCTTCCTTGGTGCCGAAGTGGTAGAAGATCAGCCCCTGCGGCACCCCGGCGGCTGTCGCCAGGCGGGCGGTCGACGTGCGGGCGTAGCCGCGTTCGGCGAACAGCTCCTCGGCCGCGGCCAGGATGCGGTCGCGGCCGGAGGAGGCGGGTCCGTCCACCGGGGTCAGAACTCGGTGACGCCGGCGTCGGGGGCGAGCTCGTGCGCGGTGACGTACTTCGACTCGTCCGAGGCCAGGAACAGCACCGTGTCGGCGACGTCCTCGGGCTCGGTGATCGCCACCGGCAGCAGGTTCGTCAGCATCCCGGCCAGCTTCGGGTCCCGCTCGAACCCCTTGGCGAACGCGGCCTGCAGTCCCTCGCCGGTCATCCCGGTGTTCACGCCCGTCGGGTGCACGCTGTTGACGCGGATGTTGTGCCGCGCCAGCTCGGTGGCGAACGCCTTCGCCATCCCGCGCACCGCCCACTTGCTCGTCGTGTAGGGCACCAGGAACGGCTGCACCTTCATCCCGGCCGCCGAGCTGATCAGGATGATCGACCCGCCGCCCCGCTCGACGAGGTGCGGCGCGCCCGCCATCACGGTGTTCCACACGCCGCGCACGTTCACGCCGATCGTGTCGTCGAAGATCTCCTCGGTCACGTCGTCCCAGGGCGCGGGCACGCAGATCCCGGCGTTGGCCACCACGATGTCCAGCCCACCCAGCTCCGCGACACCGGCGTCGACGCCCGCGCGCAGCGTTGCCAGGTCCCGCACGTCCGCCTGCACCCGGACCGCCCGCCGCCCGGTCTTCTCCACCAGGCGCACGGTCTCGTCCAGGTCGGCCGGCGTGGGGGAGGCGTAGGTGACGCTGGGCAGCTCGGCGGCGATGTCCACCACGATCACGTCGGCGCCCTCCTGCGCCAGCCGCGCCGCGTCCGCCCGGCCCTGACCCCGTGCCGCGCCGGTGATCAACGCGATCTTGCCCGCAACCCGTCCCGCCATCGTGTGAGTCTCCTCGTCTCCCGCGCCGTCGCGGGTCACCGCCGAGACTGCCCCTGAGTGAGTACTCAGTCAAGAGCCTTGACCGGCCCGGCCCGGAATGCCATTCTTCGACGGCATATCAGAGGCTCTGATGATTGGTGGTTCGATGACGCACCAGCAAGCCGTCTCCGCGCCGGGCTCCGGGACCCGCGAAGCCCGGCGAGTGGCCGTCGCCAGCTTCGTGGGCACCGCGATCGAGTGGTACGACTTCTTCCTCTACGGCGCGGCCGCCGCGCTCGTCTTCGGGCCGCAGTTCTTCCCGTCCGGCAACCCCGCCGTCAGCCAGCTCGCGTCGCTGACCACGTTCGCGGTCGGGTTCCTGGCGCGCCCGGTCGGCGGGATCGTCGCCGGCCACTTCGGCGACCGGATCGGCCGCAAGCGGATGCTCGTCATCTCGCTGCTGATCATGGGCACGGCCACCGTGCTGGTCGGGCTGCTGCCGACCTACGCCCAGATCGGGGTTGCCGCGCCGATCCTGCTCGTGGTCCTGCGCCTGGCCCAGGGGGTGGGCGTGGGCGCCGAATGGGGCGGCGCGGCGCTGATGGCCGTGGAGCACGCGCCACCGTCGCGCCGCGGGCTCTACGGCGCCGCGCCACAGCTGGGTGTCCCCGCGGGCGCGATCGCCGCGAACCTGGTGCTGCTGGTGGCCTCCACGTCCACCCGCGAGGCGTTCGTGGAGTGGGGCTGGCGGCTGGGTTTCCTGGTCAGCTTCGTGCTGGTGATCTTCGGCCTGGTGATCCGCCGCCGCCTCACCGAGAGCCCGTTGTTCGAGCAGGCGGCCCGGCAGCGCCCGGCCCGCGTGCCGCTGCTGGAGGTGCTGCGCGACCACCCGCTGGCCGTGGTGCGGTCGGTGTTCGTGACCGGCGCGTCGACCGCGATGGGCTACATCATCCTCACCTACATCCTGTCCTACGGCACCGCCGAGATCGGCTACTCGCGCAACGCGCTGCTGGTCGTCGTGATCCTCACCAGCGTGGTGCAGCTCGGCGCGATCTACGGGCTGTCCGGGCTGGCGGACCGCTTCGGGCGGCGGAAGGTGATCGCCGCGGGCGCGATCGCCCAGGCGGTGGCGGCGCTGCTGTTCTTCCTGGTGTTCGACACCGGGGTGTTCGTGCTGGCGCTGGTGGCGTGCGTGGTCGCGGTGATCACCGTGTCCGCCCAGTACGGGCCGCTGCCCGCGCTGCTGTCCGACCAGTTCCCGACCCGGATCCGCTACAGCGGCGTGTCGCTGGGCTACCAGCTGGGCAACGTGGTCGGCGGCGGCCTCGCGCCGGTGGTGGCGACCGCGATCTTCACCGCGTCCGGCAGCTCGCTGCTGGTCGGCGTGTACCTGGCCGGGATGGCTCTGCTGGCGCTGGTCGCCGTCGCGCTGACGCCGCGGGGTGACGCGTGATGCGCCGCCTCGGGATCGCGCTGCTGACCTTCGTGCTCGCCGCCGTCCTGCCCGCGGCGCCCGCGAGCGCGGCGACCCGGCTGAGCGGCACGCTGCCGGACGGCGCCACCTGGATCGCCGACGTGCCGGACGGCTGGAACGGCACGCTCGTGTTGTTCAGCCACGGTTTCCGCCCCGGCCCGGACAACCCGGCCGCGAACGCGCCGGACCCGGCAACCGCCCAGGCGCTGCTGGACCGCGGCTACGCGCTCGCCGGTTCGTCCTACGCCCACGCCGGCTGGGCGCTGGACACCGCGGTGGCCGACCAGCTCGGCACGCTCGCCGCGGTCGAGGACCGCATCGGCCCGGCACGGGAGGTCGTGGCGCTCGGGCAGTCCATGGGCGGCCTGGTGTCGGCGCTGCTCGCCGAGCGCGCGGCCGGACGCGTCGACGGTGTCCTGACCACGTGCGGCCTGGTCGGCGGCGGGATCAACCTGAACAACTACCAGCTCGACGGCGAGCACGCCCTGGCCGAGCTGCTGCTGCCCGGGCAGGATGTGCAGCTGACCGGGTTCACCACGCCCGCGCAGGCGGCCGCGACCGTCGCCGCGCTCACCACGGCGGTGCGGCGGGCGCAGGAAACCCCGGCGGGGCTGTCGCCGATCGCGCTGGCCGCGTCGCTGATGAACACGCCGATCTGGGCCGCCGGGCCGCAGCCGCCGACGGACCACGCCGCCCGGCAGCAGGCCCAGTACACGTGGCTGTTGCAGACGCTGCCGTTCGTGATCCCGTCCCGCGTCAGCATCGTCTCCGTCGCCGGCGGCGACAGCGGCTGGAACACCGGCGTGGACTACGCGCGCCTGATGCACCGGTCCGCGCGGCTGCCGCAGGTCGCGGCGCTGTACCGGGAGGCGGGCCTGGACCTGCACGCCGACCTGGGCACGCTGACCCGCGCCGCGGACATCGCGCCGGACTCCGCAGCCGTGGCGTGGATGCGGCGCACCTCGACGCCGACGGGACGGTTGCGGGTGCCGGAGCTGACCCTGCACACGATCGCCGACCAGCTCGCGCCCGTGGAGTACCAGCGGGACTACGCGCTGCGGGTGGCCGGGGCCGGGGAGAGCGCCCTGCTGCGGCAGGCCTACGTGCAGCGGGTGGGGCACTGCGCGTTCACCCCGGCCGAGTACCTGGCCGGGGTGTTCGCGGTGCAGCACCGCATCCGCACCGGCGCCTGGTCGGACGCCGCGCGGCCGGAGCGGCTGCAGGACGTGGCGTCGGCGATCGGGGACGCGGCGTTCGTGCGTTACTCGCCGCCGCCGTTCGTCAACGCGCGCTGAGCGTTGGCGTGCGAGGCGAGCATGCCGTAGCCGTCCTCCAGGCCCTGCCGGAAGGCGGCGCGGCTGCCGGCGTCCATGCCGGCCAGCATCCGGTCCTCGAGCTGGCGCACGAGCGGGGTGCACTCGTCGAGGACCTGCCGTCCGCGCTCGGTGAGGGTGGCGAGGAGGACCCGGCGGTTGGCCGGGTCCTCCGCACGCTCGATGAGCCCGTACTTCTCCAGCGTGAGGACCATGGTGTGCATGGTCTGCGGCCGGACGAACGAGCGGCGCGCCAGCTGCGCCGACGACAGGCCGTTGCGGTGCCGCAGCGCCGTCAGCGCGGTGTACTGCAGGGTGGTCAGCCCGAACGGGCGCAGCGCGTCGTCCATCAGCGAGCGGATCACCAGCTCCAGCCTCTTGACCAGGTAGAGGGTCAGCGGGGCGTCGTCGGCGTGGTGTTCGGTCACCACCCCATGCTGCCACGGTCCGGTGTGGACCTTCGCGATCAGGGCAGCAGCTTCAGCAGTTCCGCCGCGAGCGGGGCCGACGACGCCGGGTTCTGCCCGGTGACCACGGTGCGGTCGACGACCACGTGCGGGGCGAACGGCTCGCCCGTCTCGACCTTCAGGCCCGCCTCGGTCAGGCGGTCCTGCAACAGCCAGCGTGCCTTGGCGGCGTTGCCGGCCAGCTCCTCCTCGGCGTTGCTGAAGGCGGTGATCCGGTATCCGGCGAAGGCGTTGCCGCCCTCGTCGGTGTCGGCCAGCAGCGCGGCCGGGCCGTGGCAGGCCACGCCGATCGGTTTGCCGTCCCGCAGCGCCCGGGTGAGGAGGCGGCCGGAGCCGGCGTCGGACGCGAGGTCCTCCATCGGGCCGTGGCCGCCGGGCACGTAGACCGCGTCGAAGCCGTCCGGGTCGACGTCGGCCAGCGCGACCGGGTGGGCGAAGGCGGTGGCCGCGACCTCGCGCAGGTGTGCGGCGGTCTCGGCGCCGCCGGTGGCCTCGGGGGTGAGGCTGGCCTCGTCGACGGGTGGCACGACACCGCCGGGCGTGGCCACGGTGACCCGGTGGCCGGCCGCGGTGAACGTCTCGAACGGGACCACGGCCTCCTCGGCCCAGAAGCCCGTCGGGTGCTGGGTGCCGTCCGCGAACGTCCAGCGGTCGGCACCGGTCATCACGAAGAGAATGTTCGCCATGTCCTCGACGGTAGGCGCGCTGTCATCGGAAATCGAATAGAAGAGGCGATCGCTGCCATCGGTTTTCCGATACCTTGTCCGGGTGGACCTGAACCTGTTGCGCACCTTCCTCGCGGTCTACCGGTCGGGCTCGTTCACCGCGGCCGCGCCGCTGCTGGGGCTGTCCCAGCCGACGGTGACCGCGCAGGTGCGCACGCTCGAACAGCAGCTGGGCCGCGCGTTGTTCACCCGTGTCCCGCGCGGCGCCGAGCCGACCCACCTGGCGCACGAGCTGGCGGGGCGCGTCGCGGGGCCGGTCGACGCGCTGGCCGCCGTCGCCGGGACGGACATCGTCCACTCCGGACCGCCGGAGCCGGTGTACCTGGCCGGGCCGGCCGAGCTGCTGTGCGTGCGCGTGATGCCCGCGCTGGCACCGCTGGTCGCCGGGGGAGTGCGGCTGCGCGTGGCGACCGGGCTGACCGATCCGCTGCTGGAGCAGTTGCGGGCCGGCCACCACGACCTGGTGGTCTCGACCCGCCGTCCCCGCGGCCGCGCGCTGGTGGCCTACCCGTTGATGGACGAGGACTACGTGCTCGTCGCGGCGCCGTCGTGGGCGGCGCGGGCCGGTGACGACGTCTGCGGCGCGACGGCGGGCATGCCGCTGGTGACCTACGCCGAGGACCTGCCGATCGCGCGCCGGTACTGGCGGGACGTCTTCGGCAAGCGGCTGACCGCCGAGGCGGCGGTGACGATGCCCGACCTGCGCGGGGTGGTGGCCGCGGTGACCGCCGGCGCCGGGTACAGCGTGCTGCCGAGGTACCTGTGCGTCGCGGAGCTGGCCTCCGGCACCCTGGTCCCGCTGCACGAGCCGGAGGAGGCCCCGATCAACACGGTGTTCCTGGTGCAGCGGCCGGGCGCCGGGGCGAACCCCGCGGTGGAGCACGTGCGGGACCTCCTGCTGCGCGAGGCCCGCACGTGGTAGCTCGGTAGCCGGTGGCGCATCCCGCGCCGCCAGGGACAGCTCGGTGAGGGCGAAGACGTCGCCGACTGCCGGGCCACGGCCGGGTCCTCCTCGGGGCGGGGCGCGTTGCGGGTGCGCCGCAGGAAGAACTGCGCACCGACGCGATCGAGCCGTTCTCCAGCAGTTTCGGCGTGGTGAGGACAGTCAGCAGCGCGATGGCCGCCGCCTGGATGGCCAGGCGGAGGAGGCCCTCCCAGCCGGACCGGAGGGTCGCGGCCGCCACGACCACGGCGACCACCGTCGCGCAGGCGCTCACCGTGATCACGGTGCTCCGGCGCCGGTACCACGGCGGCAGCGGCCCCGCCTCGCCGGTCCACCGCACGGTTACCGCTGTTCTACTTCGGATTGGGCACCGAACGGCCTCGAAACGGTCACCGAGCGCGATCGGGGGTGATCTTGCTCCTCCGTTCGGGGTAGCGTGCGCCTGCTCGTCGCGCCGGCCGTGGGATCGGCGCGCGCCCTCTCCCGACCCCCTGGAGTTCGCACGATGACGCTCATCCGACGCCGGTCGCTGCGCGCGGCCGTCGCCGGGGCCCTGCTGGCCACCGGTTTCGTTCTCGGCACCGCGACGGCCCACGCGGCCGCCGAGGACCCCCGCGCCACGCGGCACGACGGCAACGCCAGCACCTGCGCCGGCGCCAAACTCGCCGGCACCACCCTCACCGCGCCGGGCGACTACACCTTCACCCGCGGCAAGCTCGACGACGACCAGTACCTCGACATCGTCTCCGTGTCGCCGGACATCACGGTGACCGGCATCGTCGTCAAAGGCGGCAACGCCTACAACGTCTACGAGCCGGGCAAGCTCGGCCTCTCGAACACCCCGCCGTGGACGGACCTGCGCGCCCCCGCGACCGGCAAGAACGACAACATCCCGCAGCTGAGCCACTGGTTCGTCTGCGGCATCGGGAAAACCACCACCAGCACCAGCACCTCGGCGGCCAGGACCAGCACCACGACGACCGCCGCGGCCACGTCCACCAGCGCGGTCAGCACCAGCACCCCGTCGCGGTCCACCGCCGGGACCACCGCCAGCAGCTCCCCGGCCGGCGCCGCCGCCGTGGCGGCCACCAGCGAAACCCCGAAGGCCACCGCGCGCGACGCCTCCGACCTGGCGCACACCGGCTTCGACGGCGGCTGGCTGATCGGCCTCGGCGCGGCCCTCGTCCTCGGCGGCGCGGCGCTGGTGTTCCTGGTGCGCGCCCGCCGCAAGGCCTGATCACCCGCCCGGCAGACTGGTCGCCGTGGAGGTGATCGGTCTGCCGGGCGGCATGAGCTGGGAGTCCTCTGTGGAGTACTACCGGCTGGCCGACGAGCGGGTGCGGGCGCCGAGCTGGCCCGGGCGGCGCGGGCGCTGGAGGCGGCGGGCGCGGACGTCGTCGTGTTGTGCACCAACACCATGCACAAGGTCGCCGGGACGATCGCGGACGCGGTCGGAATCCCGATGCTGCACCTGGCCGACGCCACCGCCGCCGCGATCACCGACGCCGGCCGTCGGCCTGCTGGGCACGCGGTTCACCATGGAGCAGCCGTTCTACCGCGATCGCCGCGCCGCGCACGGGCTCGACGTGCTGGTGCCCGAAGCGGTCGACCGCGACCTGGTGCCCCGGATCATCTACGACGAGCTGGTCCGGGGCGTGACGCGGGAGGAGTCCCGCGCGGCCTGCCGCGGCGTGATCGAACGGCTGGTGACGGCCGGTGCCGAGGGCGTCGTGTACGGCTGCACCGAGTTCGAACTGCTGGTCGGCGAGGCCGACAGTGCCGTGCCGGTGTTCCCCACCACGCGCCTGCACGCCGAGGCCGCGGCCGACTTCGCGCTGGGCGTCCGCCCGCTGCCCGCCGCGCCGGTCGGCTGATCCCCGCGCGGTCGGCGTCCGGTCGGCCAAACCCGGGCGGGCGAGCGGCGGCGGGTCAGGGCTGGGGCGCGGTGCCGCCGAGGTGGGCGGGCAGCCACCAGAGGTCGTCCGGGCCGGCGGGCTTTTCCGGGTACTCCGCCTGGGCCCGGTCGAGCAGCAGGCTCATCCGGTCACGCAGCTCGCGGGTGACGGCGTCGGCGTCGTCGGCCGGGCCGGGGCGCAGCGGCTCGTCCATCAGGATCGAGATCGGCACGTGCCGCTGGGTGAGCCGGCGCGGCCGGCCCTTCGTCCACAGCCGCTGCGAGCCCCACACGGCCATCGGGATCAGCGGCACCCCGGCCTGGGCCGCCATCCGCGCCGCGCCCGACTTGACCTCCTCGACCGTGAACGACGGGCTGATCGTGGCTTCCGGGAACACGCCCACGACCTCGCCGCCGCGCAGCCGGGCGACCGCCTCGTCGTAGGCGCCGCCCCCGGCCGCGCGATCGACCGGGATGTGGCCCATGCCGCGCATCAGCGGGCCGGAGATCCGGTGGTCGAAGACCTCCTTCTTCGCCATGAACCGCACCAGCCGCTTCGCCGGCTGCGCGCCCAGGCCGCAGAAGATGAAGTCCAGGTAGGAGACGTGGTTGCAGGCGATGACCGCGCCACCGCGGGCGGGGATGTGCTCGCTGCCCTCGACGCGCAGTTTCAGGTCGAGGACCCGGAACATGGTCTTCGCGAACAGGACGACGGGTGGGTACACGAGCTCTGCCATCCCGTCAGGTTACGGGACCGTAGGTTACTTCTCCGTAGGGTCGCGATGTGACGTTCGTCCGGTTCGCCGGAGGCTCAGGAAGCCGCCTTCGCCCGTGCCGCCTCGACGCGCTCGGCGTGGCTCGGCGGGTTCGCCGGCACGTGCGCGGGCCGCTTGGCCTCCATCTCCTTGCGCAGCACCGGGACGACCTCCTCGGCGAGCAGGTCGATCTGCTCCAGCACGGTCTTCAGCGGCAGGCCCGCGTGGTCGATGAGGAACAGCTGGCGCTGGTAGTCGCCGACGTCCTCGCGCATCGCCGCGTACCGGTCGATCACCTGCTGCGGGCTGCCGACCGTCAGCGGGGTCGTCGCGGTGAAGTCCTCCATCGACGGGCCGTGGCCGTAGACCGGGGCGTTGTCGAAGTAGGGGCGGAACTCGTTCCACGCGTCCTGGGAGTTCCTGCGCATGAAGACCTGCCCGCCGAGCCCGACGATCGCGGTGTCGGCCGGGCCGTGGCCGTAGTGCTCGAACCGCTGCCGGTAGAAGTGCACCATCTTCTTCGTGTGGGACATCGGCCAGAAGATGTTGTTGTGGAAGAAGCCGTCGCCGTAGTAGGCGGCCTGCTCGGCGATCTCCGGGCTGCGGATCGAGCCGTGCCAGACGAACGGCGGAACCCCGTCGAGCGGACGCGGGGTGGCGGTGAAGCCGCGCAGGGGGGTGCGGAAGTTGCCCTCCCAGTCGACGACGTCCTCCTCCCACAGGCGGCGCAGCAGGGCGTAGTTCTCGATCGCGAGCGGGATGCCCTGCCGGATGTCCTGGCCGAACCACGGGTAGACCGGCCCGGTGTTGCCACGGCCCATCATCAGGTCCATCCGGCCGCCCGAGATGACCTGCAGCATCGCGTAGTCCTCGGCGATCTTCACCGGGTCGTTGGTGGTGATCAGCGTCGTCGAGGTGGACAGGATGATGTTCTTGGTCACCCCGGCCAGGTAGCCGAGCAGGGTGGTGGGGGAGGACGCGACGAACGGCGGGTTGTGGTGCTCGCCGGTGGCGAAGACGTCGAGCCCGGCCTGGTCGGCGTGCTGGGCGATGGTCAGCATCGACCGCACGCGCTGGGTGTCGTCCGGAGTTTGGCCGGTCGTCGGATCCGTGGTCACGTCGCTGACGGAGAAGATCCCGAACTGCATGACAGCCTCCTGCTGATCTGGTGTCCCCGGCCGGTAGAACGTCTCGCGCGGAAGAATATTCCGGGCGAGATTATCCGCCGGTCCAGCGGCGGTGGGCCTCCGGGTCGACGTTGCCGCCGCACACGATGGTGACCACGTGCCGCCCGGCGAAGCGCTCGCGGTCTTCCAGGATGGCCGCCACGCCCAGCGCGGCCGACGGTTCGACGACCAGGCCGGCGTGGTCGAGCAGCATCCGCATCCCGGCGATGATCGACTCCTCCCGGACCAGGACGGCGTCGTCGGCGACCCGGAGGAGGTCGTCGAGCACCGCGGGAATGGGGCACCGCCCGGCGACGCCGTCGGCGATCGTGTCGGTGGCATCGGTGGTGACCACGCGCCGCTCGCGCCAGGACAGCGTCATCGCCGGTGCGCCCAGCGGCTGGACGCAGATCACCTCGGCGCCGGGCAGGCAGTCCTTCACGACGTGACCCACCCCGGTCGCCATCGCGCCACCGCCGAGAGCGATCAGCACGGCGTCGAACGGCGGCGCGGCGTCCACCAGTTCCAGGCCGATGGTCGCCGCGCCCTCGCACGTCTCGATGTCGAGGCTGTCCTCGACCAGCCGGATCCCGTCGTGCCGCGCGATGTCCGCCGCCCGCTCGCGGGCCAGCTCGAAGTCGCCGTCCACCAGCTCCAGCCGGGCGTCCAGGGCGCGGATGCGGTCGAGCTTGGTCACCGGCGCAAAGCGGGACGCCACGACGGTGACGTCGAGCCCCCGGTTGCGGCCGGACCAGGCCAGTGCCTGGCCGAGGTTCCCCGCGCTGGCGCACACCACGGCATCCGCGCCGGGCGCGCTCGCGATCACCTCGGTGCCGCGGCCCTTGAAGCTGCGCACCGGGTTCGCCGTCTCCAGCTTGATGCTGACCGCGCAACCGAGGCCGGGTTCCAGCGCCACGCAGCGGTAGAGCGGGGAGCCGAGGAACAGCGGGTCGATCACCTGGCGGGCGGCCCGGATCCGGGCCGTGTCGAGACGCGTCGTCAGCATGCCCCCACCCTGGCGCGCGCCCGGCGGCCAGGTCCAGCAGTGTCCCACCCGTGGTGAGGGGCCGCGGCGTGGATACTCGTGCGATGAGCCCGGGCACGCTGCCTCGCCGGATCGGCCGCCGTGACGTGGCCGCGTTCGCGCGCGGCTGCGCGGTGCTCGGCTGCGGCGGCGGGGGCGGGGTGACGCTCGCCGAGCGGCTCGCGCGCGACGCGGTTGAGCGGTCCGGCCCGGTCCGCGTGGTGGATCTCGACGAGCTGCCACCCGATGCGCTCGTCATGCCGTGCGGCATGCTCGGCTCCCCGCTGGTGTTCGAGGAGCGCCTGCCCACCGGGGACGAACCGGCCGAGCTGGCCGCCGCCGTGCGGGACGTCCACGGACGGCCGGTCGACGCGCTGATGCCCTTCCAGCTCGCCGGCGCGAACGGGCTGATTCCCCTGGCCTGGGCCGCCGTGCTGGGACTGCCGCTGGCCGACGCCGACGGCACCGGGCGCCCGATGCCGAACATGGCCACCGTGATGGGCCTGGCCGGGGTGCCGCCGACGCCCGCGTTCGTGGTCGACGGCGCCGGCCAGAGCATCACGATCCGGGCCCGCACCCGGGAACGGTTCGTGACCACCGCGTTCGGTGTGCTCGCCGGGGTCGGCGGTCTCGGCGCGTTCGCGTTCGAGCTGATGGAGGCGGCGGTGGCCCGGCGGGCCGCGCTCCGCGGCACGGTGTCCCGGGCGCTCGCCATCGGCCGCGCCGCGCTCGGCAGGGCCGGGAGCGTCGAATCCGCGCTCGGCGGTGGTCGTGTCCTGGTCCGCGGCCACGTGCGGCACCTCCGGCACCACGGACCCGAGCAGCGCACCGGTGGTTCGCTGATGATCGACAGCGCGGACGGGGACCGGTCGCTGCGCGTCGAGTTCCAGGAGGAGTTCCTGCTGGCGCTCGACGGCGGCCGGGTCGTGGCCGCCACTCCGGACACCATCGTCCTGTTCGCCACGGAAACCCGCCGTCCGCTGCTGATCGACGAGCTGCGCGAGGACCTGCTGGTGACGGCGATCGCCGAGGTCCTGCCCGCGGCCTGGCGGACACCGGAGGGCCTCGCGCTCGCCGGGCCGGCCGCCTTCGGGTTCGATCTCGCCGGGGAGGCGCCGCGATGACGACCGGGCCGGTGCGGGTGGCCGTCGCCCTGGGCAACCAGCGGACCGAAGCCGCGGCGGTCACGCCGGACGGCCACCCGGTCGCGGCCGTCGAGACCGCCGCCACGGGATCGGCGGCGGCGGACGTGGACGCGGCGCTGGCCCGGTTGCTGGCCGCCGGGCCGGTCCGGCCCGGTGCGGTGGCGGCCGTCGTGGTCGCGGGGAACTGGGCGGCGACGGGATTGCACCGGCTCGGCGAGCTGAGCCCCGTCCTGGCCGTGCGGCTGGCGGCCTCGCCACGATCGGCCTTCCCGCCGCTGGCCGGCTGGCCGGAGGCGCTGCGGACCGCCGTCTCGGCCGGCGAGGTGATCGTCTCCGGCGGGCGCACCGTCGACGGCAGCGCGCCGGAACCGCTCGACCGGACGGGGTTGCGCGACGCCCTGGCACACGCGGGCGCCACGGCGGCGGCGGTATCGGTCACCGGCACGTTCTCCGGGGTTTCGGATGCGGACGAGCGGGCGGCCGAGCGGATCATCGAGACCGCGCTGCCCGGGCTTCCGGTGGTGCTGAGCCACCACTTCGGCGTCCTGGGACTGCTGGAACGCGAGAACACCGCGGTGCTGAACGCCGCGCTGACCGGGGTGGGGCGCCGCGTGACGGACGCGGTGGCCGCGGCCTCGCGCGAGCGGGGCGTGCACGCTCCCTGTTTCGTGGTGCGCACCGACGGGACACTCATGCTCGCCGAACACGCGGCCCGCTTCCCGCTGCTGACCCACGCCGGCTGCGACGCGGCCTGGCTGCGCGGCGGCGCCCTGCGGATCGGCGTGGCCGAGGCGTTCGTCTGCCGGGTCACGCGCGGCGGGGTGGCGGTCGGCGTGGTGCGCGCCGGCCGTCCGCGCCTGACCCCGGGACGACGCATGATCGCCGGGGTGCCGACGACCGTGGCGGTCCCGCAGGTGGTCACGGCCCGCGCCGCCACCGGGTCCCGGTTCCTGCGGGCGATCGAGCCGATGCGGGACCGCGGGGCGCCCGACCAGCTGGTGGTGGTCGGTCCGCCCGATGACCTCCCGGCCGGCCTGCCCGGCTTCGATGACGTGCTGCGCCCCCGGCAGGGTGAGTTCGCCGCGGCCCTCGGCGCGGCGCTGGCGCCCGGCGGCGCCACCGCCGAGGCCATCCTGCCCCGCGGCACCCCGGCCGGTGAGCGGCGCGCCACGCTCACCCGGCGGGCCGTCGAGCGAGCGGTGGGCCACGGCGCCGACCCGGACGCGATCTCGGTCGTCGAGGTGAGCGAGCTGCCGTTGCCCTACCTGCCGGACAGCCCGGTCCGGGTCCGGGCACGCGTCGAAGGACCGCCTCAGCTGCGCGTGCGGCCTTCCTGAAGCAGCCGGATCCGGCAGGCCAGCTGGAGCATCATCCACTGGTCCGGGTCGTCGAGGTCGACGTCCAGCATCGCGAGGATCCGCTGGATCCGGTACGACAGCGAGTTGCGGTGCAGGTGCAGCGCCTCGGCCGCGTGCAGCAGCGACCCGTGGTGGTCGAGGTAGGCGGCCAGGGTGCGCACCGCCGTCGCGCACCGCTCCGGATCCAGCCGGTCCAGCGGAGCGAGCAGGGTCCGGCTGATGTCCCGGCCGCTCGCCGACGCCGACCACTCGGCCAGGAACCGGTTGGTGCCCAGGGAATCGAACGCCACGACCGGATCCTCCCGGGCGGCCAGCGCCCCCCGCGCCTGCGCCACCGAGCGCCGCATCCCCTCCGGGCCGGGATGCGCGCTGCCCACGCCGGCCCGCGCCGGGATGCCCAGATCGGCCGCGCCCGCCACGATCTCCCTGGCGACGGCGGTGACCGCGGGGACCGCGCCGAGCCCGGGATCGGTGGGGTCGATCCGCACGAAGAGCTGCGCGGCCCCGCTGCGCGCCCGCTGCCACACGCCCCCGGCGTCGCGCGCGACTTCCAAGGCGACGCGCCGGACCTCGGTGGCCCGGTCGAACCGTGCGCTCTCCCGCAGGTCGTCCGCGCCGGGGTCACCGGTGTCCAGCAGCAGCGCCGTGTACCAGCCGTCGATGTCGATGCCGAGGGCACGCGCCCGGTCGAGCAACCGTTCGGCGCCGGCCCGTTCGGCGGACAGCAGTTCGGTCAGCAGCTCGGCACGGCGCTGCTCGGGCGCCTCCTCGGCGCGCCGGGTGCGCCGGACGACCTCGCCGACGGCCGCGGCGCACAGCGCGAGCACCAGCTCCTGCGCCATGTCGTCCGCGCGGTCGCCCGTCCGGGCGGCGCTCAGCGCTCCTTCCTCGCGGCCGTCGACCAGCACCGGGGCCGTCAGTTCGCCCGGTCCCGGCGGGCGGTACGCGACGGGTCCGGCGATCGTCCCCGCCGCGGCGAGGAGATCGTCCAGTGAGGCGCCCTCCGCGAGCAGGCCGCACAGCCGCGTCAGCCCGTGGTCGTCCCGCTCGAGCGCGGCCGCGGCGCCGGTGGTGAGCCTGCGGTCCACCGCCACCACCAGCTCGGCCGGCGAGGTCCGCGCATCGGCGTGCAGCACCACGACCGGGCCGGACACCGCGATCGCGGACGCCGAGGGCTCGATCACGGGCGGTTCCGCGGTCAGCAGGACCACCGCCGCCACCGCGTGCTCGGCCGCCACGCGGAGCGCCACGTCGAGCCGGTAACCGGTCAGATCCGCCGACGCGCGGGCGGTCAGGATCACCACCGTGCCCGCGCCGGCACCCGCGATCCCGGTGACGTCCTCGGCGATCGACACCCCGGTGACCGGCACCCCGGACACCTCGCCGCCGGGTGCCAGCCGGGTCACCAGCCCGGCCAGATGGGGGTCGCGCAGCACTTCGCCGACCGTCGTCATCCCTCCATGATGCTGTGCGTTGTGCACGAACGCGACCACAAAACCGTGCGATCGACCCGAAGACGGCCGGGTTCCGGCTTCACATACTGGGCGCACATCGGACGAAGGGAGTCCCAGTGCCTGCACCAAGCAAGACACCTGGAACCCGCGTGGCCGTCGACGTCGGCGGGACGTTCATCGATTTCGTCATGCTCGACGAGGCCAGTGGCGAGCTGGTGATCGAAAAGCAGCCGTCGACGTCGTCGAAGCTGGTGGAGGAGTTCCTCACCGGCCTCGGCAGGCTGCCGGTCGGCATCGGCGCGATCGAGCGGATCTTCCACGGCACCACGGTCGCGATCAACACCATCCTGCAGGAGCGCGGGGTGGCGGTCGGCCTCATCACCACCGGCGGCTTCCGCGACGTGCTCGCGCTGGCCCGCGGCGGGCGCCCGGAGATCTACAACCTGTGCTACGAACCCGTGCGTTCGCTGGTGCCCCGCGACATGCGGGCGGAGGTCCGGGAGCGGATCGCCGGGGACGGCACGATCATCGAGCCGCTCGACGAAGCCGGGGTGCTCGCGGCCGCCGGCCTGCTCGTGGGACGCGGCGCCGAGGCGATCGCGATCTGCTTCCTGCACTCCTACGCCAACCAGGAGCACGAGCGGCGGGCGGCCGAGCTGGTGCGGGAGGCGCACCCCGGCGTCGCGGTGACCGCCTCCAGCGAGCTGATCACCGAGTGGCGCGAGTACGAGCGGACGTCCACGACCGTGCTCAACACCTACGTCCAGCCCGGGTTCGAGCGCTACATCGGCGACCTGGTCCGGAACCTGCGGTCGCACGGCTACGACCGGCCGGTCGCGCTCATGCAGTCCAACGGCGGCGTGATCGCCGAGCACCTCGCCGCGCGCAAGCCGATCCGGACGCTGGAGTCCGGGCCCGCCGGCGGGGTGATCGGCGCGGCGGCGCTGGCCGCGCGGCTGGGCCACCGGGACGTCATCTGCGCGGACGTCGGCGGCACCAGCTACGACGTCGCCCTCATCGAAGGCGGGCAGATCCTCGAGCGGTCCGAGACGGCGGTGGCCGGGCGCCCGATCCTCGGCCCGACCATCGACATCGTGTCCATCGGCGCCGGGGGCGGGTCGATCGCCTGGATCGACCACCGCGGCGTGCTGCAGGTGGGACCGCGCAGCGCCGGGGCCCATCCGGGGCCGGCCGCCTTCGGGCTCGGCGGCACCGAACCGACCGTCACCGACGCCCACCTGCTGCTCGGCCGGATCGATCCGGAGCGCTTCCTCGGTTCCCGGATGCGGCTCTCGGTGGATGCCGCGGCCGCGGCGATGAGGTCGAAGATCGCCGGGCCCCTCGGCCTGTCGGTGGAAGAGGCCGCCGCGGGCACGCTGGCCATCGCGGAGACGAGCATGACCTACGCCATCCGCGCGATCACCGTGGAACGCGGTCTCGACCCGCGCGACTTCGTCATGTACTCCTACGGTGGCGGTGGTGGCCTGTTCGCGGCGGCGGTGGCCGGCCACTGCGAGGTCGGCAAGGTCGTCATCCCCCGGGCGCCGGCGAACTTCTCGGCGTGGGGCATCCTCAGCTCCGACTACCGGGAAGACGCGGTGCTGACGCGGGTGCTGCCGTGGGAGGAGACCCGCCGCGCCGAGGTCGTCAAGATCCTCACCTCGCTCGCCGATCAGGCCGCCGACCAGGTGGCGCAGTACGGGTTCACCGGCGACTCCCTGATCACCACGTTCCAGCTCGACATGCGCTACGCGGGCCAGGACGCCACCATCCCGGTGCCGGTGGAGCGGGAGTGGCTGGACTCCGGCGACGCGCTGCTGCCCCGGGTGCGCGAGAGCTTCGTCGGCGCCCACCGCCGGCTGTACGGCCACGGCGCGGCGGACGCGGATCTGGAACTCGTGCACTGCCGGGCCCGGGTCGTGGGGCCGGTGACCAAACCGGACTGGCCGGTGTGGACCCCACGGGAACCGGCGCAACCACGCGAGATCCGTCCCGTGTACTTCGGGCAGGGCTTCACCGACACCGCGATCTACGAGCGCGACGCCCTCGCCACCGGCCAGCGCGTGCCGGGACCGGCCATCGTCGAGGAATGGACCACGACCACCGTCGTGCCGCCCGGCTGGACGCTCGAAATCGACGACCTCGGAACCATGATCATCACGCGAACGGAGGACCAGCCGTGACCGGGCCGGACCGCATCGACGTCGTCACCGCCGAGATCATCCGCAACGGAATGACCTCCGCGGCGCTGGAAATGGCCAGAACCCTGCGGCTGACCGCGTACAACCCGTTGCTGTTCGAATCGCAGGACTTCGGGCTCGGCATCGTCTCGCCGGAGGGCGAGATGTGGGGCGAGGCGCCCGGTGTCGCGGCCTTCATCGGCTGCCTCGGGGACACCATCCGCACCGGTGTCGCCGGCCTCGGCCTCGACGCGTTCGGCGAGGGTGACGTGTTCATCGTCAACGATCCCTACCTCAGCGGGACGCACATCTCCGACACGACCATCTACCGCCCGGTCTTCCACGCGGGCCGGCTCGTCGCGTTCTCCTCGGCCACCGCGCACTGGGCCGACATCGGCGGCAAGGAGCCGGGCGGCTGGTGCCGCGACTCGACGAGCATCTACCAGGAGGGCATCTGCTTCACCCACCTCAAGCTGGTGTCGGGCGGCGAACGGAACGCCGAGCTGTTCAAGCTGATCGCCGCGAACGTCCGGTTCCCCGGCCTGGTGATGGGTGACCTGGAAGCCAAACTGGCCGCCACCCGCCAGGGCGCGCTGCGCGTGCAGGCCCTGTGCGAGAAGTACGGCGCCGACGTGGTCGCCGCGTCGATGGCGTTCGTCATCGAGCGCACCGACGCCGCCGTCCGCCGGAAGATCGCGGAGATCCCGGACGGTGAGTACGGGGCGGCCATGTGCCTGGACTCCGACGGTGTGGTGGAGAACGACCCGGTCCGGCTCGCGGTGAACCTCCGCGTGGACGGCGATCGCATGACCGCGTCGTTCGAGGGCACCAGCCCGGCCCGGACCGGCCCGGTCAACCTCAACCCGATCGTCGCCGGGAGCGCGGTGCGGATCGCGCTCAAGGCACTGACCATGCCGACCGACCCGACGAACGCGGGCCACTTCCGGGCGCTGGACTTCGACCTCACCCCGGGCACGGCGCTGACCGCGGAGCGCCCGGCGCCGTGCGATTCCTACGGGTACTCGGTGGTCACCGTCGTCGAGCTGTGCGTGCGGGCGCTGGCCGAGGCGGTGCCGGACTGGTGCCCGGCGGGCGGTTCGCAGCTGACCGGCATCGTGCTGTCCCGCTCGGACCCGCGCGACGGCATGCCGTTCATCTTCAGCGACCCGGTCGACTGCGGCACCGGCGGACGGCCCGGCGGGGACGGCGCGGTGCTGAACGTGATGGGCAACGGTGACGTGCCGACGACCCCGGTGGAGATCATCGAGACGCGGTACCCGGTGCGGATCGAGCGGTTCGAGTACGCCCCGTACGTCGCGGGGGCCGGGCGGCACCGCGGTGGCGCGGGGGTTCGCCGCGACTACCGGATCCTGGACAACGGGCTGAACCTCAACGTGATGGTGGAGAACACCGTGGACGTGATGGGCCGGGGCGCGCACGGTGGCCGCCCGGGCAAGCCGGCGCGGGTGGTCGTGCGTCCCGGCACCGACCGGGAGGTCGTCGTGACCAGGCACAACAGCGCGCACCGGTTGTGGCCGGGCGACTCGTTCACCGCGGTCACCTCGGGTGGCGGCGGGCTGGGCGACCCGTTCGACCGGGATCCGGCGGCGGTGCTGCGCGCCGGCGGCGAGGAGCTGCTCAGCGCCGAGGACGCGGAATTCCTCTACGGGGTCCGGGTCCGTCAGGAATCCGGCGCGTGGCGCGTCGACGAGAAGAGCACGGAGGCGCTGCGCGCCGGTGGTGCTCGATGACCCGGTTCGCCGACGCGCACAACGACCTGCTCTACGAGGTCGCCCATCGCGCGCACCTGCCGAACCCGTTCGGCCGGTACTGGCTGGGCCAGTTGCGGCGGGGACAGGTCGCGCTGACGGTGTGCCCGGTCAGCGCGGGGCTGGAGCAGCTGCCCGAAGGCGGCCGGCGGGCGGCGCTCACCCAGTGCGGCGCCTTCCACCGGGCGCTGCGGGAGAACCCGGAGGATCTGGTCTGGGCCCGGGGCGCCGGGGACCTCGCCGAGGCCGAACGCAGCGGCCGGGTCGCCCTGGTGCTGAGCATGGAAGGAACCGAGCCCTTCGGGTACACGCCCGCCCTGCTCGAGCCGTTCGTCGCGCTCGGCGTGCGGATGGTCGGGCTGACCTGGAACCGCCGCAACCCGTTCGCCGACGGCCTGGGCGAGCACGACAGCGACGGCGGGCTCAGCGCGCTCGGCCGCACCCTGGTCGACGCGCTCGTGGACCGGCACGTCGCCATCGACCTCGCCCACGCCAGCCCCCGCACGCTCGACCAGGTCCTGGACCGGGCGGCCCACGGGCACGTGCTCGTCAGCCACGCCGCGTGCCGCGCGGTGTACGACAGCCCGCGCAACCTCAGCGACGAGCAGCTCACCGCCGTGGCCGGCGCGGGCGGGCTCATCGGGGTGATGCCGCACCCGGTGACGCTCGGCGTCGAAGGCGGTGCGGCGACGCTCGACAAGGCGGTCGACCACCTCGACCACGCCCGCGAGGTCGTCGGGGTGAAGCACCTGGCGATCGGGTCCGACTTCTCCCGCCAGATCGTCCGGTCCGGGGCGCTGCACATCCCGCCGGACGTGATCATGCCGGACGGGATGACGTTCGACGCGGCGGTGGACGGGTTCGAAGGACCCGCGGACTTCCCCCACCTCGCCGAGCGGATGCGGGCGCGCGGCTGGTCACCCGCCGAGTGCGACGCCGTCCTGCACGACAACCTGCGCGCCTTCCTCGACGGCGTGCTCGACCACCACGAACCCAGCACGGGAGCCGCACATGCGCACCAACGTTGACCCCGGCACCGCGAAGGGCGCCTACACCCCGCTCATCGTCGCCGGTGACCTCCTGTACGTGTCCGGCCAGGGCGGATTCGACGCGGACTTCGCGATCGTCCCCGGTGGCATCGAGAGCGAAACCCTGACCGCGCTGGGAAATCTGGAGCGCATCCTCGCCGAGGCCGGCGCCACGGTGGACGACCTCGTCGCCGTGACCTGCTATCTCGCCGACATCGACGACTGGGCCGCCATGGACGCCGCCTACCGGCGGTTCTTCGGTGACCGCCAGCTGCCCACCCGGACGACGGTCGGCGTCGCCGCGCTGCCGTTCGGCCTCCGCGTGGAGATCACCGCGGTGGCCTACCGCCCGGGAGCCGGCCGGCCCTGATCCCGCAACTCGTGACCGGCGGTGCCGCCGAGCGGCACCGCCGGTCACGGCTGCGCCGGCGCGGCCCCCGGCCTGGCGAGGGTCTCGTGCATGAACCCGGTCAGCCACTGCTGCGCCGGGGTGCGGGCGTGGCTGTGCCGCGCGTACACCGAGACCTGCGCGGGCTCGATGTCGAACGGCAGCTCCAGCAGCCGCACGCGGTGACCGCTCGCGAAGGCGTCCGCCACCAGCCTCGGCACCATCGCGACCAGCTCGCTGTCCTGCACCAGGTAGGGCAGCGTGGAAAACCGCGTCACCTCCAGTACCACCCGGACCAGCAGGCCGCGCGCCTCGAGGGCCCGGCGCGGGCCGTGGTGCCCGGTCGGGCCGAACACCGTGATGTGCCGCTCCGCGGTCAGCTCCGCCACGGACATGGCAGCGCCGCGCAGCCGGGGGTGGTCCCGCGCGACCATGCCCACGTAGCCCTCGGAGAACAGCGGGATCCGCGTCACCCGCTGCGAGCTGATCAGCGGTGAGGCCACGAACGCGTCGATCTCGCCGCGGCCGAGCTGGTCCACCGCGCTGTCCACGTCCAGCGGCCGCACCGTCAGCGTCACCCCGGGCGCCCGCGCCGCCAGCGCCGCCATCAGCCGGGGGAGCAGTGTCACCTCACCCAGGTCCGACAGGGCCAGCGTGAACCGCGCGCACGCGGTCGCCGGGTCGAAGGAGTGCGCGCCGCTCAGCGTGGACTCGATCTCGGCCAGCGCGTGGTGCAGCGGCGGGTACAGGGCCTGCGCGGTCGTGGTCGGCACCAGCCCGCCGCCGGTGCGGCGGAACAGCTCGTCGGAGAACCGCCGGCGCAGCTTCTGCAGGCTGTAGCTCACGGTCGGCTGCGTGACGTGCATCGACTCCGCGGTCGCCGTGACGCTACGCGTCTCGTAGAGCAGCACGAACGCGCGCACGAGGTTGAGGTCGAAGTCCCGCATCATCGATCCTGTCTATGAGGGCGGTCGGCAACATTGATTGGAGCACGACCGGATGATCTGCCACCCTCGGGACACCCCGTTGCCGAGGAGGACACCGAGCATGCCGACCGTCCGGAAGATCGCCCACGAGTTCCTCGAACGCCGTGGCCTCACCACGATCTTCGGCAACCCCGGCTCGAACGAGCTGCCGTTCCTGGCCGATCTGCCCGCGAGCTTCACCTACGTGCTGGGCCTGCACGAGGGCGTGGTGGTCGGCATGGCCGACGGCTACGCCCAGGCCACCGGCCGCCCGGCGCTGGTCAACCTGCACGCCGCCGCCGGGTCGGGCAACGCGATGGGCGCGCTGACCAACGCCGTCTACTCCCGTTCGCCGCTGGTGCTGACCGCGGGTCAGCAGGTCCGCTCGGCGATCGGCCTGGAGGCGATGCTCGCCAACGTCGACGCCACCTCCCTGATGCGGCCACTGGCCGGCTGGTCCGGCGAACCCAGCTGCCCCGGCGACGTGCCGCGGTCGCTCGCGCAGGCGGTGTTCGAGGCCGAACTGCGGCGCCGCCCGACCTACCTGTCCGTGCCCTACGACGACTGGTCCGCCGAGATCGACGACAACCCGGTTCTCGACCGCGCGGTCCGCCGCGGCCTGTCCCCGGACGCGGCGCAGCTGGACGACCTCGCGCGACGGCTCGCCGCCGCGCGGAATCCCGTGCTGGTGCTCGGCGGCGACATCGACGCCCTCGGCCTCTTCGACCGCGCGGTGGCCTTCGCCGAGCACTTCGCCCTGCCGGTGTGGGTGGCGCCGTCGCCGCACCGGTTGCCGTTCCCCAACCGGCACCCGCTGTTCCGCGGCGTCCTGCCGGCCGGGATCGGCTCGGTGTCGTCGCGGCTCGACGGGCACGACCTGATCCTGGTGCTGGGCGCGCCGGTGTTCCGGTACCACCAGCACGTGCCCGGCCCGTTCCTGCCCGACGGCGCGGCGCTGGTCCAGGTCACCGACGACCCGGGCGAGGCGGCCCGCGCGCCGATGGGGGAGTCGCTGGTCGCCGCCGCCGGGCCGGTCCTGGACGGCCTGCTCGCCCGGCTGCCCGCGCGCGAGGCGGGGGAGACCGCGTTCGCGCCCACCCCGGAGCCGGCCACCGGCGAGCGGGCCCTGCACCCGGAACAGGTGTTCGCCGCGCTGCGCGAGACCCAGCCCGCCGACACCGCCTACGTCGTGGAGTCCACGTCGACCAATTCCGCCTGGTGGCGGCAGATGGACCTGCGCCGCCCCGGCTCGTACTTCTGGCCCGCCGCGGGCGGTCTCGGATTCGGGATGCCCGCCGCGGTCGGGGTCGCGATGGGCCTGCCCGGCCGCCCGGTGGTCGGCGTGATCGGCGACGGCTCCGCGAACTACGGCATCACCGCGCTGTGGACCGCGGCCCACTACCGGGTGCCGGTGACGTTCGTGATCCTGCGCAACGGCACCTACGGCGCGCTGCGCTGGTTCGCGGACCTGCTGGGCACCACGGACGTGCCGGGCACCGAGATCCCGGGCCTGGATTTCACCGCGATCGCCGCCGGCTACGGTGTGCCGGCCACCACGGTGTCCGATGTGGACGATCTGCGGGCCCAGCTGAAGACCGCTCCGGCCGGGCCGCGCCTGATCCAGGTCGACACCGAACCGACCACTCCCTGATTCCCCCACCCCACAAGGAGAACGGCAATGACGACGTCTCCCGCCCGCTCGGTCTGGACGGCGGTGCTGTGCTGGCTGACCGTCCTGCTCGAGGGCTACGACCTGGTCGCGCTCGGCGCCACCATCCCGACGCTGCTCAAGACCGGGCACCTCGGGTTCACCGCCGCCGGCGCGACCGCCGTGGCGACCGTGTCGCTGATCGGCGTCGCGGTGGGCGCCGCCGCGCTCGGCCCGCTGACCGACCGGTTCGGCCGCCGCATCATGCTCATCGGCTCGGTGCTGCTGTTCTCGGTGTTCACCCTGGTGCTGCCGCTGGCCCCGAACGTCGCCACCTTCGGCGTGTTCCGGTTCGTCGCCGGGCTCGGGCTGGGCGCGTGCATGCCGGTCGCGCTGACCGTGATGTCGGAGAACCTGCCCGCGCGGCGCCGGGCCAGCGCGTCCACGTTCACCATGACCGGCTACCACGTCGGCGCGGTGCTCACCTCGGTGCTCGCGCTGGCCGCGGTGGAGAACTGGCACGTGCTGTTCTACGGCGGCGGCATCGCCGGGGTGCTCGTGGTGCCGATCATGGTGTGGAAGCTGCCCGAGTCGGCCGCCTACCTGGAGGCCAAGCAGGACGCCGCGAAGTTCGGCTTCCGCGACCTGATCGGCCCGAAGTTCCGCCGCATCAGCATCGCCGTCTGGACCGGTTCGTTCATGGGCCTGCTGCTGGTGTACGGGCTGAACACGTGGCTGCCGCAGCTGATGCGCACCGCCGGCTACCCGCTGTCCACGTCGATCACGCTGCTGCTGGTGCTCAACATCGGCGCGGTGATCGGGCTCGTCCTCGCCGGCACCATCGCCGACCGGTTCGGGATCCGCCCGATCGCGCGGATCTGGTTCGGCGCCGGCGCGGTGCTGCTGGCGCTGCTGAGCCTGAAGATCGGCAACGCCTTCGTGCTCAACGGGCTGGTGCTGCTGACCGGTGTGTTCGTGTTCTCGGCGCAGGTGCTGATCTACGGCTACGTCGCGCACGCCTTCCCGGCCCAGGCGCGCGGCACGGCGCTGGGCATGACCTCGGCGATCGGCCGGCTCGGCTCGATCCTGGGCCCGTTCGTCACCGGCGCGCTGGTGACCGCCGGGGTGGCCTACCCGTGGGGCTTCTACTTCTTCGCGGTCGTCGCCGCGCTCGGCCTGGGCGCGATCCTGCTGCTGGGCTCGGGCAAGCGCGAGGCGCCGTCGGCGGCTCCGGCGTCACCGGCGCAGGAAGGGCTCCAGCACTGACAGCAGCTCGGCCGGCCGGTCCAGCGGGATGATGTGCCCGCAGTCTTCGATGAGGTGGCTGGTCAGGTCGTCGGTGACCGGCCGGAGCTGGCGGGCGAGCGCGTCGCCGACCGGGTGCGCGCCGATGGCCAGGGTGGGCACGGTCAGGCGCCGGGCGCGCACGGCCGCCTCGATCTGCCGGGCGCTGCGCGGCAGCTCGCGGTAGTAGGAGAACGCGCGGCGCAGGGCTTCGGTCCCGGTGTAGGCGGCGACGACGGCGTCCCGGACCGCGGCCGGGACGCCGCGCCCGCGCGTGCCGGCGGCGAGGAACCAGCCGAGGTAGGCGGCTTCGTGACCGGTGAGGACCTCCTCGGCCAGGCCGGGCATCGCGTGGAAGCCGAACCACCACGGCGGCCCGGCGGCGAGGAAGTCCCCGCTGCCGGGCAGGGTGCCCAGCAGCGATTCCATGACGGCCAGGCGGCCGGCTCGGCCGGGGTGCCGCAGGGCGAGCAGTGCGGCGGGTGTTGTGCCCGCGTCGATGCCGACCACCGCGGCGGTGTCCTCGCCGAGCGCGTCCAGGACGCCCAGCGCGTCGGCGGCGAGCGTGCCGGCGTCGTAGCCGCCGGCGGCGTCGCTGCCGGTCCAGCGCATGTCCGGCGCGATGACGCGGTGGTGCCTGGCGAGCGCGGGCACGATCCCGTGCCACACGTGCCTGGTGTGCGGGAAGCCGTGCAGCAGCAGGACGGCCGGGCCCTCTCCGGCGGTGGTGACGGTGGTCTCGATGCCGTTGGTCCGGACGCGGTGCAGGTCCACGGGCTCCTCCTGGGGTTACCATTGGTGACCACGTCAACGTAGGTAACCGGCGGTGAGCCGGGAAGACCGCACTTTCGGCACAGGTGGTGAGTTCGAGGTGACCACGTCTCCCCGGGGTGATCTGTTCGATCCGGACTGCCCGACCCGCGCGCTGCTGGACCGGATCGGCACGAAGTGGACGTCGATGGCGGTGAAGGTCCTCGCCGAGGCGGCCCCGGGCGAGGTGCGGTTCGCCGAACTCCGGCGGCGGATGCCCGGCGTTTCGCAGAAGATGCTGTCCACGACGCTGCGCAGCCTGGTGCGGGACGCCCTCGCCGAACGGCGGGTCGAGCCGACCGTGCCGCCGAGCGTGCACTACCGGCTCACCGCGCTGGGGTTGTCGCTGGAGGAGGCGCTCGCGGTGGTGCGGAACTGGGCGGAGACGCACATGGCCGAAATCGACCGCGCCGCGACGGACCGCTCTTGAACGCCGTTCTTGAGCCGTTCGTGTCCGGACTGTGGCGAACCTGCCATTCCGCAGGTGGACACGCCAACCGGCACCCGGAAACGGGCCCGTGAGGTTGCTCATTTCCGACCCATCGGCAACGGTAGGTCGACCAATGATTTAGGTTTGACCCGTTCGGGTTACCGCACCGGAAGGGAGGCCGCGCCCCTCGCGAAGGCGCGTGAGTATGTCTGCTGACTCTGAAGCCGAGGCCCGCGCAAGGGTTCCCGAGGAGACCGGTATCGCCGGGCACCTCCCGGACGAGCACGTGCCTCCGGTCGGCGCGGCGGGTGAGCCGCCGCGGACCGATCGCACGGTGTTCGGGGTGGCCGCCGCGCTGGCGCTGGCGATCATCGCCTGGGGGGTCGCCTCGCCGGGCAGCCTGGCCGACGTCGCCGGCACCGTGCTCAACGACGCGGTGATCCCGTACGGCGGGTGGGCGTTCGTGCTGGCCGCGAGCGGGTTCGTGGTCTTCGTCGTCGCGCTGGCGGTGAGCCGCTACGGGCGCATCCGGCTGGGCCGCGACGACGAGAAGCCCGAGTTCCGCACCGCCTCGTGGATCGCGATGATGTTCAGCGCCGGCATGGGCATCGGCCTGATGTTCTTCGGCGTGTACGAGCCGGTGTCGCACCTGGCCAGCCCGCCGCCGGGCACCGCGGCTCCCAGTTCGGACGAGGCCGTGCACACCGCGATGGCCACCACCCTGTTCCACTGGACCGTCCACCCGTGGGCGATCTACGCGGTCGTCGGGCTCGCCATCGCCTACAGCACGTTCCGGCGCGGCCGCAGCCAGCTGATCAGCTCGGTGTTCGCGCCGCTGCTGGGCAGGCGCCGCACCGAGGGGCCGCTGGGCAAGGCGATCGACGTGATGGCGATCTTCGCGACCCTGTTCGGGTCGGCCGCCTCGCTCGGCCTGGGCGCGCTGCAGGTCGGCGGCGGCATGGCGTCGGTCGGCTGGATCGACAACCCGGGCACCGGCCTGCTGGTCGGGATCATCGCGATCCTCACCGTGGCGTTCATCGCCTCCGCGGTGTCCGGCATCGCCAAGGGCATCCAGTGGCTGTCCAACATCAACATGGTGCTGGCCGCGCTGCTCGCGGTGTTCGTGCTCGTGGTCGGCCCGACCGTGCTGATCCTCAACCTGGTGCCCAGCGCGATCGGCGACTACTTCCGCGAGCTGGCCGAGATGTCCGGCCGCTCCGGCGTGACCGGCGGCGCGGAGATGCAGACCTGGCTGTCCGGCTGGACGGTCTTCTACTGGGCGTGGTGGATCTCCTGGACCCCGTTCGTCGGCATGTTCATCGCCCGCATCTCGCGCGGCCGCACGATCCGGCAGTTCGTCATCGGCGTCATCGCGGTGCCGAGCGTGGTGAGCCTCGTGTGGTTCGCGATCTTCGGCGGCGCGGCGATCGAGAAACAACGGTCCGGTGTGGACATCGCGGGCGCGGGCAGTTCCGAGTCCGCCACGTTCACGCTGCTGGAGCACCTGCCGTGGTTCGTGCCGATGGCGATCCTGGTGATGATCCTGGTGTCGATCTTCTTCGTGTCCGGCGCCGACGCCGCGTCCGTGGTGATGGGCACGCTGTCGCAGAAGGGCTCGGTCAACCCGCACCGCAACGCGGTGATCTTCTGGGGTGTGCTGACCGGTGCGGTTGCGGCGGTGATGCTGCTCGTCGGCGGCGAGGACGCGCTGACCGGCCTGCAGAACCTCACCATCCTGGTGGCGGTGCCGTTCGTCGTCGTGATGATCGGGTTGTGCGTGGCGCTGTACCGGGATCTGCGCACCGATCCGCTGGTGATCCGGGAGCGCGAGATGCTGCGCTCGCTGGCCGAGATCCACGACGAGCGCACCGGCGACGAGCGCAGGCGCCGCCGCCTGCGCTCCCGCCGCACGTGATCCGGCGCCCGGGCGGGCGGCGTTCAGGTCAGCGCAGGCCCAGCACCGCGAGCGTCCGGGCGGCCATCGCGGCCTCGCCCCTGGCGTTCGGGTGCACCACGACCGGATTGGTGCCCTGCAGGACCGGTTCGATCCAGCGCACGCCCGGCGCCTGGCACGCGTCGTGGCCTTCGGAGGCCGCCGACAGGTCGACGTAGGTCGCGCCGGTTTCGCCGGCCGTGCGTTCGACGGCGTCGTTCAGCGTGGCCTGGAGGCTGCGCAGGTAGGGCACGTCGCCGGCGGCGATGGGCATCCGGTCGAAGCAGCCGCCGGTGGCGGGCAGGATCCACGGGTAGCCGAGGATTGCCACCTCGGCGTCCGGGGCCTTGTCCCGCACCGCCCGCAGCGCGGTCACCAGCGCCGGGTAGGTCTTGGTCCGGACGGTGTCCTCGAAGCTGGAGCCGTGGATGTCGCGGCACGGGCTGCCCTGGCCGAGCGTGAGGATGCCGGCCGAGCCGCACGCGAGGATCGCGGAGATGAACACGCCGCTGTCGTTGCCGCCGATGGTCATGGTGATCAGGTCGGTGTCCGCGCCGACGGCGTCGAGCTGCGGCGGCACGCCCGGGTACTGGGCGGTGGTGAAGTGCTTGGTCTCCGCGGCGCCGCAGGTGACGTCGGTGAGGTGCGCGCCGGTCTCGGCGGCGAGGACGTGCGGGTAGTTCCGGCTGGAGCGCAGGCACAGCGGCGAGGCGGCCGGATCGGGCGGGAGCACCCCGGAGGCGGCGCTGTAGGAGTCGCCCAGCGCCACGTAGTCCAGGGATTCGGCGTGGGCGGCGGGTGCGGCGAGGGTGGCGGCCGCGGTGGCCGCGGCGAGGAGGACGGCGAGGCGGCGAGGCATGGCTTCTCCCGGGCGTCGTTGACGGGTGCCGAAACTACTGACGAGTAGGTAGCTGATCGTCGGGCATCCGCGAAACGCTTGTCAAGGAGCCCGGTCGCATCCCGCGACCGGACCCTCACCGGTGTGACAAGTCCGCCCTCACGCGCCGTCGTGGATCTTGGCGCCGGCGCGGTCCCGGTCCAGGAGGTGGCGCAGGGCGGCGAGGACCTCCCGCGGTGCCTTCTCCGTCACGAAGTGCCCGGCGCCCGCGATCAGGGTGAGTTCGGCGCGCGGGATCCCGGCGGCGAGTTCCTCGGCGATCGTGGTGCGCAGGTAGTCGTCGCCGGTGCCCCACACGATCGCCGTGGGGCAGGGGATGCGGCCGAGGCCCTCGGCGAGATCGCGGCGGGCGGGGACGCGGTAGTCGCTGAAGTAGTGCAGCAGCCAGCGGGCCCCGTCGGTGCCCCGCATCCAGCCGAGGTAGTCGTCGAGGGTGCCGCGGTCGATCACGTCCTCCCGCAGCGGGGTGCGCAGGCCCGCGCGGTTGATCGCGGCCACGGGCAGGATCTTGGCGAACGGGCCGGCGAGCGGGCTGCGGCCGAGCAGTCCCACCAGGGAGAACACGGCGTACCAAGCGGGCACGAAGGTGCGGTGGGCGCGGCTGTTGAGGATCGCCAGCCGCCGCACGCGGGCGGGGTGGCGCTGGGCGAAGCCGAGGGCGAGAAAGCCGCCGTAGTCGTGGCCGAACAGGTTGCACTCGCCGATGCCGAGGGCGTCCAGGACGCGGCCGAGGCGGGCGACCTCGGTGTCGTAGTCGAACCGCAGATCGGTCCGGCGCTCCGAGGCGCCCCAGCCGAGCCAGTCGAGGGCCAGCACGCGATGGCGCTCGGCGAGTGCGGGGATCTGGTGGCGCCAGGAGCGGTGGTTGGCCGGATAGCCGTGCAGCAGCACGACGGGTTCCGCGGCGGGGTCCCCGAGGTCCAGGTAGGCGAGCCGGGCGCCGTCGACTCGCACCGACCGCATCTCAGCGGGCTGGGACATGGGTTTCCTCCTGGGCCGGGTACCGGCGCGGACCGAGCTTCCAGGAGATGTCCCGGGCCCAGGTTGTCGTCATCCCTGCCTCCGTAGTTCCTGCAATCGTTGCAAAAGTGGGCTCACAGTAGCAGGCGCGCGGAGTTCTTGCAACGGATGCAGGAACGCGTAGGGTGTCCGGCATGGCCACCGGCGACGTCAAGGCACGGGATCCGCGGAAGCAGCGCACGATCGACGCCCTCCTCAAAGCCGCCGAACAGGTCTTCGCCCGCCGCCCGGTCGAGGAGGTGACGGTCGAGGAGATCGCCGAGCGCGCCGGCGTCGCGGTCGGCTCGATCTACAACAACTTCGGTTCGAAGGCCGGCCTGCACGCCGCGGTGGTCGACCGGGCGCTGGACGTGGACCGCGAGTACATGGACCGCGCCTACACGCCGGACCGCTCGCCGGTCGAGCAGCTGGAGGCCGCCGCCGAGCAGTACCTGCGGTTCTACCTGGAGCAGCCGGAGTTCTTCCGGATGCTGGCCTTCCCCGCGCCGCTGGGCAACTACGACGCCGCCGCCGAGACCGCCGCGCGGCTGGCGCGCCGGGTGGACGAGCAGAACGCGCGCATGATCGACGCGATCGAACGGGGCATCGCCGACGGCACGATCCGCTCGCTGGACGCGCGCAAGGCGGCGAAGGTCCTGTGGTCGAGCTGGAACGGCGTGATCAGCCTGGCCTGGCGCCCGGACGAGCTGCGCGAGGACGAACGCGGACTGGCCGGCCTGCTGGCGCTGGCGGCGGACCTGGTCGGCTGGGGCCTGCGGCGGCCCTAGGCGTCGCGGTGGTAGGCGGCGCGCTCGGCGGGTGGCCGGGCCGCGGAAGCGGCCGTGCAGCCCCCCTTTTTCCGCGCCCGGCAGTGTGCTGAGAAGACTCCCTAGGCGTCGCGGTAGAGGTCCAGGCGCTCGGGCAGCTGCCGGAAGCCGGCCGAGCGGTAGGTGGCCACCGCGGCGACGTTGGTGCTCGGGGTGGAGACCAGCGCGCTCGACGAGCCCAGTTCGCGGAGTGCGGCCGCCGCGGCGAGGGTGATCGCCCGGCCGTGGCCGTGCCGCCGGTGGCCGGGGTGCACGCCCACCGGCTCCAGCAACCCGCGCCTGCCCGGGCCGGCCGACCAGACCGCCACCGCCGCCACCGCCGTGCCCCGGTCGTAGGCGAGCAGGCAGCGGGCGTCGGCGAACGGGGCGCCCGCCGCCATCGCGTGCCAGCGCTGCTCGGTGAACGTCGAGCCGTCGAAGGACGCGCGCAGCACGGCGCTCCACGCGGGAGCCTGCTCCGGCCCGGTCACCTCGATCCGCAGGCCCGGGTCCGCCACCGGCTCGGTCAGGTCGCGGACCAGCGGCGTCCACGCCTCGCCGGCGCGCCAGCCGTCCTCGGCGAGCAGGTCCCGGACCAGCGCGCCGGGAGGGGCTTCCAGGAACACCTTGCCCGGCGGCAGGACACCACGCGCCGGGTCGGCGAGGTCGCCGGCCAGCTGCCGGGCCAGCTCCTCGTCCCGGAGCGCGCCCGGTGCGACCGCCAGCCGCAGCAGATCGGGTCCGTCCAGCAGCCCGGCGGCGACGATCCGCCCGTCCCGGCGCCAGGTCCGGACCGCCGCGGCCGTGGCCTCCGCGCCGGAGCGCCAGAACCAGCCGACGTCGCCCGGATGCAGCTGCACCGGCGCGTCGTCGCGCTGCCACTCCCGCAGTGCGGCCACGGCCCCGGCCAGGTCGCCGGCGGCTGGTTTGATCGTCATACCGCCGATCACACACCACCGGGGAGGGTGAGGGCACCCGGTTTTCGGCCGGTCGTGGTTAGGCTGCGGCGCATGGACCTCTTCGCCGGGATCCCGGTCAGCGATTACGCCGCCGCGCGCGAGTGGTACGAGCGGCTGCTGGGACCGATCACCTTCGAGCCGAACGACGTCGAGGCGGTGTGGGAGCTGGCCGAGCACCGCTACGTCTACATCGAGCACCGGCCCGGGCACGCGGGCCACGCGCAGCACACGATCTTCGTCGACGACCTGGACGCGGTGGTCGCCGGAATCGCCGAACGCGGGCTGGAACCGGCCCAGCGCGAGATCTACGACAACGGCGTCCGCAAGATCACCTTCCGCGACCCCGACGGCAACGAGATCGGCTTCGGCGGCGCTCCCGTGGCGTGAGCACCGCCGGGATCTAGAGCATCCCGTGGGCGCGGAACAGCCGGTCGTGGATCTCGCGGATCGTGGCCTGCTTGCGGGCGTTGTAGTCCATCACGGTGCCGCCGCCGGGGATCGCGGCCAGCTTCGCCTCCTGGTAGCGCACGCGGTCGCCGGGATGGGCGCGCAGCCAGTCGCGGAAGAGGCGGTGCCGGATGGTCTCCGGGCAGTCCGGCCCGAACACGTGCAGGTTCACCCGCGGCTCGGCCAGGGTCAGGCAGCGGTGCTCGTGGAAGGACGGCTCCCGGATCGTGAGCACGTACCCCCGCCGCTCCAGCGCGGGCACGTAGGCCTCCTCGGCGCGCGGGTCGGCGACGGTGAGGTCGATGTCGATGACGTCCTTCGCGGCCAGCCCGGGCACCGAGGTCGAGCCGACGTGCTCCAGATCCAGGACGGCCGCCCCGAGCGCCGCGCGGATTCCCGATGCCAGTTCCCGGTAGCGGCGCGGCCAGGCCGGGTCGTGGGGCACGATCCGCACGGTCACCGGCGCGGGCGGGCCGTGCACCCACGGGTTCTCGTCCGGATCGGGGTCGTGGTGGCGGGTGATCCCCGCGAACGTGGCCACCACCCCGAAGCCAGCAGCGCTGGACCCGCCCTTCCAGGGCGTCATCGCCGCGCCGAAAGTGTCCTCTGTGGACTTCGCGCCGAGCGGACCGCCAGGTACGCCAGCAACCCGAACGGCGACAGCAGGATCGTCAGCACCAGGATCGGCGCCAGGAACGCGTGACGCACGTCCCGCTCCCGTGCGTCGAAGTACATCCAGCGGCCGATGAACAGGTCGAAGGCGATCAGGTGCGCCCAGATCGCCGCCGCGCCCTCGGGGGTGCCCAGGAACGCCCGCAGCGTCTCCAGGTCCGGGCGGCTCACCACCGCCCACAGCGTGCCGAAGTCGCCGATCGCGAACACGGTGTAGATCACCAGGGGCGGCAGGACGATCCACGGCGAGGCGATGACCCGCCGCGTGCCGGACCATCCCGGCGCGAGGATCATCAGCGCCCAGAACGGCGCGGCCAGGTAGAAGGTGATCTGGAACAGGCTCGTCGTGCTCACGAGACCCCCGCTTCCACGCGGTCGCGCGAGGCGGCCAGCGCCCAGGACGCGCCCGCCGCGACGGCGACGACCAGCCCGGCCAGCGCCAGCGACGTCCAGGCGTCGGGGCGGATCAGCGGCTGCCCGCGCAATGCCTGCCAGGTCACCAGCGCGACCACGCCGGCGTAGCCGAACCCGGCCACCGCCACCAGCCGCGCCCGCACGACACCGGACTCCAGGCGCGCGAACCTCCGGGCCAGCACGGTCAGCAGGAGCGCGAACAGCGGCAGCACCTGCAGCGCGTGCATGCCCACGAAGTGCGGGATCCGCAGGTCGCCGCCGGTCGTGCTCCACCCGGTGAGCGGCATGCCCGGCCCGCCGTCGGCCACGCCCACGCTGTGCGCGCCGATGAGACCTTCGAACGTGCCGTCCCGCAGCGACCGCGACTGCTCCTCGGTCGGTCCGACCATCAGCGCGCCGAGCCCGATCCCGGCCAGCGACACGACCGCGCCGAGCCGGATCGCCCACCGCGCCGCCGGATCGGCGATCTCCGTGCGCAGCAGCAGGATCGTGAGCACGAGCGTGCCCGTCCACAGCGCCGCGATCGACACGCCCATGATCGCGAACAGGGCGGCGTCGAACGCGGTCGCGGCGTTGAAGTGGCTCGCCCGGCCGCGCACCACCTGCAGCACGATGATCGCGTACTCGACCACCACGATCACCGCGATCGCGGTGGACACCCCGGCGGCCAGGCGCTGTCCCCGGCGCAGCAGCGTGAGCAACCACGCCCAGGTCACGCAGTACACCGCGATCGAGATCGCGAACTTGAGCGGCTTGAGCCAGATCGGCGCGCCGAGCAGGACCCGGTCGTCGAGCGCCAGGCCGGCGAGCGACACCACGGTCATGCCGGCCATGAGCCCGGCGGTCCACATCATCGGGCGGTGCCAGGCCGGGACCCGGCCGAGCAGGGTTGTCATGGTTTCTCCTCCCAGTCGGATAGCGTAACTATCCACTACGGGAAGCTACGCTATCCATCCTGAGAGAGTCCACAGGAAAACCGGTCAGGGCAGGAGCGCCTCGCCGAGTTCGCGCCAGCGCGGCCGCGCGGTCGAGCCCGGCGGGATGCCGATGACCTGCACGGCGACGTGATCCGCGCCCGCCGCCACGTGCCGGCGAAGCTTCTCGGCGATGGTCGCGGTGTCGCCCCAGAACACCAGGTCGTCGACGATCCGGTCGCTGCCGCCGCCGGCGAGGTCGTCCTCGGTGTAGCCCAGCCGCCGGAACTTGGCGACGTTGTACGGCGTGGTCAGGTAGGTGTGCAGGTGCTCCCGCGCGACCGCCCGCGCCTTCGCCGGGTCGGTCTCGAACAGCACCGCGTGCTCGACGGCGAGGAACGCGTCCGGGCCGAGGATCCCGCGTGCCTGGGCGGTGTGCTCGACGTTGACGTGGTAGGTCTGCGCGCCCGCGGCCCGGTCCCGCGCGAGTTCGAGCATCTTCGGCCCGTAGGCGGCCAGGATGCGGCGGATCGGAGCCGCGGACTCCCGCGCGTCCAGCTCGTCGAGGTAGGTGCGCAGGGCGGCCAGCGGTTTCACGCCCGGGTGGGGCGTGCCGCCGAACCCGAGGCCGAGGACGTGCCGGCCGGGGTAGGCGTCGGCCAGCAGGGCGGCCGCGCCGTGTGCCGAGGCCGCCGGGTGCGGCCAGATCTGCGCGATGCCGTTGACGACGCGCAGCCGCTCGGTGGCCGCGAGGAGGACGGCGGCCTGCGTGAACGCCTCGCGGCCGCCGACCTCGGGGAACCAGAAGGCGCGCCAGCCCTGCTCCTCCAGTTCCCGGACCGACTCCCGCATCAGCGCCGCCGGCTGGTGTTCGAAGTCGAACGTGTAGATCCCGAACGTGCCCAGGTCATCCATGTATCGAAGTATCGCAGATTCTCGATATGACCGCGTGCGTGGGCCTCCCGTCCAGGGGAGCGGGGGGCGTCAGAGGGTCTGGCCGAGCACCACGCCCAGCTCGGCGATGCGTTGCTCGTCGCGCTTGTAGTGGGTCCACTTGCCCACGCGGGTGGCGCGCACGAGGCCGGCGCGCTGCAGCTCGGCCAGGTACGCCGACACCGTGGACTGGGCGAGCCCCGCCTTGGCCTGGATGTGGCTCACGCACACCCCGACCTCGGCCGGATCGGCGATCGCCTGGTCCATCGGGAAGTGCCGCTCGGGTTCGCGCAGCCAGGACAGCAGCTGCAGGCGCACCGGATTGGACAGCGCCCGCAGCGCGCGGACGACGTCGGGGTCCGGGGTGACCGCGGCTTCCGTCATGGCGTCCAGGTTATCCGGCGCGACCGTCATCCCGGGCCGCCGGGATGGGCGAGGTCGTAGGCGCGGGAGAGCTTCCGGGGGACCACCATCCGCCACGCGTCCACGACGAGCTCGCGGGCCTCGGCCGGGTCCAGCGCGGCGAGCTCGGCGCGAACCCAGTTGAACCGCATGTCCGGCGCCGACGGCAGCCGGAACTTGTGCGGCTCGCCGGCGACGAGCGCGGCGCGCTCCTCCTTGGGGAACGCGAACTCCATCACCGTTTCGTCGGGGGAGAACGCGACGTAGACGATCTGCCGGACCCGGAACTTCAACCGGCCGCGCACGTACACCGGATACGAGCGCTCGAGCTCCGAGCCCAGCGCGCGAACATCGTCGAGCACAGCCATCCGCACCTCCGCACCCGGTCGCGGGCCGCCCCGTCACCAGTGTGCCGTCCATCCGCGGGCCGGAACTACCCCGGCGCAGGCGGGTTGCGGCGCGCCTTGATGCGCGCGTGCGGCAGCTCCGGCGCCGGCAGCCGGGACACCGCTCCCCGGTAGCCCTCGACCCGGCCGAACTGCTCCGACCCCGCCTGCCAGGCCGCCCGGTAGGCGGCGATCTCCTCGTGGCTGCGGCCCACGAAGTTCCACCACATCACGATCTCCTCGGCGAACGGGGCGCCGCCGGGCGGGAGGACCCGCGCCGGGCCGCTGCCGTCGTTCACCAGCTCCAGCTCACCCGCGCCGGGCGCGAGGCAGGCGAGGTCGCCGTTGCTCAGCTTCCTGCCCGCGACGGTGACCCCGCCGAGGTCCTGCAGCACGCCGTGCTCGAAGGCCGGGTCGACGTCCAGCACGTCGCGCGCGCCGGGGCCGAGCGTGAGTTCGGCGCCGAGCAGGGGAGTGAATGACGGGACCGGCGAGGTGCTGCCGGCGAGGCTGCCCAGGAAGACCCGCACGGCCGCGCCGGGCAGCTCGGCCACCGGCGGCGCGTGGTGGTGGAAGTCCCGCGCGGTGTGCCGGTGCTCGTCCGGCAGCGCGATCCACAGCTGGACACCGTGCAGCGTCGTGGTGTCCGGTGTGGACACCTCCGAGTGCGCGATGCCGTGCCCGCCGGTCATCAGGTTCAGCTCGCCGGGCCGGACCAGCGCGTGCGTGCCGAGGCTGTCGCGATGCTCGATCTGGCCGCTGAACAGCCAGCTCGCGGTCTGCAACCCGGTGTGCGGGTGTGGCGCGACGTCCATGCCGCCGCCCGCGGCGACGTCCTCCGGGCCGTAGTGGTCGGCGAAGCACCACGCGCCGATCAGCGACCGCTGCCGCTGCGGCAGTGTCCGGCGGACCCGCATCGCGCGTGGCCCGCCCAGCGGGACATCGCGCGGCGTCAGGACGGTCACGGTGCGCGCCGCGGCGGGCCGGTCCCCGCACACCAGCTCGGCGGGGTCCGCCTCGACATTGCTCATGGCCTCATCGTGCCACCCGCGCGGTTCAGCGCGTGTCGGCGCGGGGACGGCCCGCCGAGAGCGGGAACAGGCCGAGCACGATCATCCCGACGCCCAGGCCCAGGTGCAGCCAGTTGTCGGCGTCGTTGACCGGCACGAAGTTGGCCGCCGAGCCGTGGTCGATGAGCAGGCCGTAGAGCCACAGCACGAGGTAGACGAGCCCGCCGCCGATGAGGAAGGCGCGGGCGCCGCGCGCGGTGCGGGCCAGCACCAGCCCGGCGACGCCGAACAGCAGGTGCACCAGGTTGTGCAGCACCGACACGGCGAACACGCCGAGCAGCATCGCGCCCGAGTGGTGGCCGGCGAAGGTGAGCTGGTCGTAGTTCGTGGTGAGCCCCGGGATGAACCCGGCGATGCCGACCAGCAGGAACACCACGGCGACGACCGCGGCGAGGATCTGGGTGACGGTGCGGGCGGTGCCCGCGGCGGTGGGGGTGTGCGACATGGTCCTGCCTCCCGGAAGTCGGTTCACCGGGGTGGCTTCCCGGCCGCCGGCGGCCTAACCGTCGGCGAGCGCACGCGGGCCGCTGGTGACCGTGCTCAGCGCGGCCGCGGCTCCGGTCCGGGACGGCGCGGATCCCGGCGGCACGGCAGGCGCCGCCGATGTCCGGGCAGCCCCGGCCGGTGGCCGAGAATGGACGGTCTCAGGTGGACTCCGGCTCGCCGAGGGCGGTCAGGCGGGCGGCCAGGAAGCGGCGGTCGGCGGGGTTCGCGGCCAGGTCGTGCGCCCGCCGGTAGGCCGTGGCGGCCTCGGTGGCGCGGCCGAGCCGGCGCAGCAGGTCCGCGCGGGCGGCGTGGAACAGGTGGTAGCGGTCCAGGCCGTCGATCCGCTCCAGCAGCGCCAGCCCGGCCGCGGGCCCGTCGGTCATCGCGACGGCGACCGCGTGGTTGAGCGCCACCACCGGCGACGGCGCGACCCGCAGCAGTTCGGCGTAGAGCGCGGCGATCCGCGGCCAGTCGGTCTCGCCGGCCGAGCGCGCCTGCGCGTGCAGCGCCGCGATCGCCGCCTGCAGCTGGTACGGGCCGGGCGTGCCGTGTCGCAGCGCGCGGTCCAGCACCCCGACGGCCTCCGCGATCGCGGCCCGGTCCCAGCGGCCGCGGTCCTGGTCGGCCAGCAGGACCACCTCGCCGGTGGGGGAGTGCCGCGCGGCGGCCCGCGAGTCGTGCAGCAGGAGCAGCGCGACCAGCCCGAGTGCTTCCGGCTCGTCCGGCATGAGGGCGGCGATCAGCTTGGCGAGGCGGATCGCCTCGGCGCGCAGCGTGCCCGCCTCCGCGGGCGCGGCCGTGTAGCCCTGCGTGAAGATCAGGTACACCACCGCCAGCACCCCGGACAGCCGCTCCGGCAGCAGGTGGTCGGCCGGCACGGCGAAGCTGATCCCGGCGTCGCGGATCTTGCGCTTGGCCCGCACCAGCCGCTGCGCCAGCGTCGCCTCCGGCACCAGGAACACGCGCGCGATCTCCGCCGCGGTCAGCCCGGCCACGGCCTGCAGCGTGAGCGCGACGCGGGCCTCGGGCGCCAGTGCCGGGTGGCAGCAGGTGAAGATCAGGCTCAGCCGCTCGTCACCGATGGCGAGCAGGCGTTCCGCGCCGGGCTCGCTCATCGCGGGCCACCCGGCGCCGGCCCGCTCCTCCTTCTCCCGGCCCGCCCGCTCCCGCCGCAGCCGGTCGATGGCCCGGTTCCGGGCGGTGGTGAGCAGCCACGCGACCGGATCGCCGGGCACCGTCTCCCGCCACGCGCGCAACGCCAGCGCGCACGCGTCCTGCAGCGCGTCCTCGGCCAGCTCGAAATCGCCGAGCACCCGGACCAGCGCGGCCAGCATCCGTGCGCGGTGCTCGCGGTAGACGCGCCCGACCGCCTCAGCCGGCACCGGAGGGCGCGGGGCTGTGGCCGACACCGGGCACGTGCGCCAGCGGCCGGACCTCGATGGTGCCGCTCTCGGCGAACGGGCACAGCGCGGCCAGCTCCAGCGCCTCGTCGAGGTCCCGGCAGTCCAGCACGTAGTAGCCGCCCAGGTGCTCGTGCGTCTCCACGAACGGCCCGTCGGTGATCAGCGTCCGCCCCTCGCGCACGGCCACCGTCGTCGCGGTGTGCACGTCCTGCACCGGGTCGCCGGCGACCAGCACGCCACGCCGCCGCAGCTCGTCGGCGAACGCCGTCACCCGGGCCAGGGCTTCGGCGAAGCCCGGATCCGGCGGTTGCGGCCGCTCGCAGTTGTAGATCATCAGCAGGTAGCGCATCCGTCCTCCCCGTCGTCCTCATCCGAAGATGACGAACGGGATGCCCCTGACTCGACAGCCCGCCGGGAGATTCTCGCCCGGGCGCGCGGGAAAAGCACGAGGGCACGGCCGCGCGCGGCGGCCGTGCCCTCGTCGTCCCGGGCGCTCAGCGCGGGGTGTAGGTGAGGCAGTTGGCGGCGTGACCGCCGGTACCCGGCCCGACCCGGACGCCCGAGGCGGTGCACTCGAGCGAGGAGTTGTACGTGCAGTCGGTGCGCGAGCAGGCGCCGACCTGCGCGACGACCCGGTCCAGGCCGCCCTTGGTGTTCAGCGGCACGAAGGTGCCGCAGTCCGCCGAGCCGTTCTCGCCCATGACGGTGATGGCGAAGGCGTGGCATCCGTCGTGGTTGTACGAGCACCCGGTGACGGTGCACTCGGCCACAGCGGGCATCTCGGTGCTGGTCATAACCGCTCCTCACGACAGGGTGGTGGGACATCGTCCGGTACCCCGGACAATGCCACCGCCGGGCGTGCGCGGCAATTCGGCGGGATTTAGGTGAGCCTATCCTTGAAGGTGCGGTTTGCGCTGGTGGGAGCGCGGACGAGAATTGCGGGAGGGCGCCCCCGGAAATGATTCCCGCCCCTTCGGGTGATTGTCCGTACCACTGTTGTCCACTGTAGACGATCGCCTGGTGGCGGGATAATTCCCAACCATGATCACCCGGTTCCCGTGTGAAAAATTCTCGAATTTTTCGTCCTCATGATCCGGTTCGTCGCGTAGGCTCCTCGCGTTTGTGTCGGCTTCACCGAGGAGTTTGCGTGCGCCCGCGTCACTGGGGTTCGTTGTTGTCCGTCGTCGCGGCCGTCGCGCTCGTGGTGTCCGCGCCCGCCGCGGCGCAGCCCGGGGCGGGGCCGGTCGAGCCGAAGGCGTCCACCGTGGCGCTCGCGAACGCGCCCGAGGTGGCGCCGGGCGCGCGGGAGGTCGCGGCGCGGGAAGGGTTTTCGCTGGCCGGGCTGAGCTGGCGGGGCGCGGCGCCGGAGAAGGTGTCGGTGCGGTGGCGGTCGCAGCGCGGCGCGTGGAGCGACTGGCGCGCCGTGGACCGGCAGGACTCGGGCCGCGACGGGGTGGCGGCGCCGTCCACGACCGAGCCGATCTGGACCGGCCCGGCCGACCGGCTGCAGGTGCGCGCCGAACGCGGCGGCGTGCCGGTGACCGGCGAGCTGTCCGCCGTGCTGGTCGATCCCGGGACCTCCCCGGCGGATGCGACGGTGGCGCAGGCGTCGGGGGTGCCGTCGATGCCGGCCGTGGTGACGCGGGCGCAGTGGGGCGCCGACGAATCGCTGATGACCTGGACGCCGGAGTACGCGCCCACCGTCAAGGCCGTGACGCTGCACCACACCGACAACAGCAACGACTACACCTGCGAGGAGTCGGCGTCGCTGGTGCGGGGCATCTACTACTACCACGCGGTCACCAACGGCTGGGGCGACATCGGCTACAACGCCCTGGTCGACAAGTGCGGCACCGTGTTCGAGGGCCGCGCGGGCGGGCTGAACCTGCCCACGATCGGCGCGCACGCGGGCGGGTTCAACACGTCCACGTTCGGCATCGCGATGCTCGGCACGCACAGCACGGTCGCGCCGAGCGAGGCGACGCTGGACGCGGTGGCGCGGATGACCGCGTGGAAGCTCGGCAACGGCTACACCGACCCGTCCGGTTCGACCACGCTGGTCAGCCGGGGCGGCGGCACGTCGAAGTACCCGGCGGGCACCGAGGTGACGCTGCCGACCGTGTTCGGGCACCGGGACGTGGGCGCCACCGAGTGCCCCGGCAACTCCGGCTACGCGCAGCTGCCTGCCCTGCGCACGCGCGCCACCGAACTGGCCGGCGACTGGCGGTCCGGCGCGGTGCACCAGAAGTGGGTGGCGGTCGGGACGGCCGCGGCGGGCCCGGTGTACGCGGTCGAGACGGACTGGCCGGGCGGTGGCCGGGCGACGACGTTCGGCGGTGGCGGGTCGACCATCGCGTGGCGGTCCGACCTGGGCGCCTACTGGGTGCACGGCGCCATCCACGGCACGTTCACCGCGCTGGGCGGGCAGTCGCTGTTCGGGTACCCGACGACGGACGAGCGGGGCACGCCCGACGGGGTGGGCCGCTACAACCACTTCAGCGAGAACGCCTCGATCTACTTCACCCCGGACACCGGCGCGCGCGGCATCCACGGGCCGATCCGCGACAAGTGGGCCGCGCGCGGCTGGGAGACCGGGCTCGGGTACCCGCGCACCGATCAGAGGGTCACGCCGGACGGGGTGGGGCGGTACAACCACTTCACCGGGAACGCGTCGATCTACTGGACCTCGGGCACCGGCGCGCAGGCGATCCAGGGCGCGATCCGCGACACCTGGTCGGCGCTGGGCTGGGAGGCGGGCCCGCTGGCCTACCCGACGACCGACGAGCGGGGCACGCCGGACGGGGTGGGCCGGTACAACCACTTCACCGGCAGCGGCGGCGGGTCGATCTACTGGACGCCGGGCACCGGCGCGCGGGCGATCTACGGCGCGATCCGGGCGCGGTGGAGCGCGCTGGGCTGGGAGGCGGGCCCGCTCGGCTACCCGACGACGAACGAGCTGGTGACGCCGGACGGGGTGGGACGGTACAACCACTTCAACGGCAGCGGCGGCGGGTCGGTGTACTGGTCGCCGGGCACGGGCGCGCACGCCATCTACGGCGCGATCCGCTCCCACTGGGCGTCGCTGGGCTGGGAGAAGTCCTGGCTGGGCTACCCGACGAGCGACGAGTACGCCGTGGCGGGCGGCCGCCGGAACGACTTCCAGGGCGGCTACATCGTCTTCTCGTTCGCCACCGGCAAGGCGGTGGCGTACCGGTACTGAGCCGGGGGATGGGCTCTGGCGGTCAGTGGGGCGGTCGCTTGGCCTGCGCCGGTCGCTGATCGGTAAGAGCCGCCGCTGCCTCGCGGCGGCTCTTACCCGCGCCGTCCGAGCCCATCAAGCTGCTCGCCCCTGCCTCCGCACGCGACTCGGCCGCTCCGGTCCGCGGCCGCAGCGGCTCATCCGGCCGCCTGATTCAACCGCTCCCGCTCCGCGCCCGGGGCGCCGAACGGATCACATCTCCCACCTATCTAGCAGTGCTAGCGCTTCTGTCGCCGACACGCTAGTGTCGATTACGTACCTAGCAACGCTAGCAAGGAGATGAAGATGCTCACCCCGGTCGCCTACGGGCTCGCCATCCTGCTCAACCTGCTGCTCGTGTTCATCGGCGCGCGGTTCCTGTTCACGCCCCGCGCCGCCGCGGCCGGCTACGGCGTCCCCGCCCGGACCGGCGGCGACCCGGCCTACCTGACGATCAAGGGGCTGCGCGACGGTGGCTACGGCCTCGTCGGCCTGGCCCTGCTGGCCTTCGCCGGACCGCACGCCGAGGCCTGGTTCATGCTGGTCGTCGCGCTGCTCCCGTTCGGTGACACGGTCGTCGTGCTGCGCAATGGCGGGCCCAAGGCGGTCGCGTTCGGCGTCCACTTCGCGACCGCCGTCGTCATCCTGCTCAGCGCCGTGCTGCTGTTCCTGGTGTGAACGGCACGACCTGCCCGAACCGCACCAGCTCGCCGTAGTGCTCGGGCTTCCCGGGCTCGAGCACGAGGTCCAGCAGGGCAATCGCGGCCGTGGCGGGCGTCGGCGCGTCGCTGACGTCCCACCACAGCGCGGAGGTCGGGGTGTTGATCATCCCCGGGCACACCGCCGCCAGCAGGATCCCGCGCGTCAGGTCGCCGTCCCGGCGCTGCGAGGCGAGGGCGCGCACGGCCGCGACCTGGGCGATCTTGGACGGGATGTTCACGAAACCCGGCCAGGCGCCGGAGCGGGCGCTGCCGTCCTTGACCGCGTCCCGCCACGCGGCGACCTGCTCGTCCACCTCGTCGAGCGCGGTCAGGCCGTCGAAGTGGTGGTGCAGCACCGGCGCGAGCTGCTTCAGCGTGCCCAGCGAGCTGGCCACCACGATGAGGCTGCCGTCGTCGCGCACCAGCGGCGCGAACGCCCGCAACAGCCGCGTGGTGCCGAAGTTGTTGACCTCGGTGTAGGTGTCGATGATCGCGCGCGGGTCGTCGTCCGGGCCGACGCGCATGACGGCGTTGCCGAAGACGATGTCGACGCCACCGTGCCGCTCCCGGACCAGATCGGCGAACCGGGCGGCGGCTTCCGGGTCGCCCACGTCGAAGACCTCGCCGCGGACGTGGGCACCACCGGCGGGCATCGCCTCCACCGCCTGCTGGATCCGCTCGTGGTCACGCCCGGTCAGGTACACGGTGTCCCCTGTGGACAGACGCTGCGCGAGACCTTCGACCAGTGCGAGGCCGAGACCCTGGGTGGCGCCGGTGACAACTGCGACTCTGTTCATGCCTCCGACGTTAGGAACCCCGGAGCCATCCGGGTAGCGAAAGTTCCGCACCTGGGGTATTCCTGTTCATCATGGCCTTCACCGATGCCTCCCTCACCGCGCTGCGGGTTTTCCGGGAGGTGGCCGAGCGGGGCACGCTGACCGCCGCCGCGGCCGCGCTGGGCTACACGCAGTCCGCGGTGTCCCGGCAGATCGCGTCGCTCGAACGCGCCGCCGGGGCGCCGCTGCTGGAACGGCGGCACGACGGCGTGCGGCTGACTCCCGCCGGCCGGGTGGTGGTGCGCCGCGCGGCGAGCGTCGTCGACCAGATCGACGCCACCGCGCGGGAGCTGGCCGGCCTGCCCGACGAGCACAGCACGGTGCGGTTCGGCTGGTTCGCCAGCGCCGGGGCCGGACTGGTGCCGCAGGCGCTGGTCGCGTTGCGCGAGACCCACCCGGCGATCACCGTGGTGACCCGCGAGGGTAGTACCCCGGCGCTGGTACGCGCGTTGCGTGCCGGAACGCTGGACCTGGCGCTGATCGCGGCCGCGCCGCCGTTCCGGCCGCCGGACAGCGAAACGCCGGCGCTGGAACTGCGGACGCTCGCCGAACGCGGACTGTGCGTCGCCGTGCCCGCCACGCATCCGCTGGCGCGCGGCGACTTCGTGGACATCGCGGATCTGCACGGCCAGCGGTGGATCGCGGGCGCGGGCGGCGACAAGGTGATGGGGGTGTGGCCGGGCCTCGACGAGCGGCCCGAGATCGCCCACACGGCGCGCGACTGGCTGGCGAAGCTGAACCTGGTCGCCGCGGGCTGCGGCATCACGACGGCGCCCGCGTCGCTCGCCGCGGTGGCGCCGGCGTTCGTGCGGATCCTCCCGGTGCACGGCGGCCCGTCCGAACAACGGCGGCTGATGCTCGCGCGGCTGCCCGGCGCACTGCCCCAGGCGGTGGCGCGGGTGGCGGAGGCGCTGCGCCTGGCGGCAGTGGAGGCGCCGGCGCTGTCGTGAGGTGGGCGGGCTGGCGTGAGGCCGGTTGCCGCTGGCGTTGCGCGGTGCCGGCCGGTGGGGAGCGGAGTGGGGGTGCGTGGGCTGTCGTGAGCCGGCCGCTCGCCGGTGTGGGTGGTTGCGGCCGTTGTGCTGGCTGTGCGTGGTGCTGGGCCGGTGGCGGAGGTGCGGGCCGGTCGTGAGGTCCGCTGCAGTGGTGGGCGGCCGCCGCTTTCCCGGCTCGGTGCGAGTGGTGTCCGCGGTGCGGTCGTCGCTGCGTGTGCCTGGTTGGGGGCGGAACGCCTAGGCTGCTCCCATGAGCGTGCCATCCACCGATCTCGCTGCGACGCGGGCCTTCTTCGGGCCGCGGGCGGCGGCCTGGGAGCTGAAGTTCCCCGACGACGGGCCGCGCTACCGGCGTGCCGTCGCCGAGCTGGGCCCGCCGGTGGGTGGGGCGGTGGCCGACATCGCTTGCGGCACGGGGCGCGCGCTGCCGGAGTTGCGGGACGCAGTCGGTCCGGAAGGGACGGTCATCGGGGTCGATGTGACGCCCGAGATGCTCGCCGAGGCCACCGTGCGCGGGCGCCATCGCCTTGCGGCGCTGGTGCTCGGGGACGCGGTGCACCTTCCGTTGCGGTCCGGGGTGCTGGACGCGGTGTTCGCCGCGGGGCTCGTGTCGCACCTGGCCGATCCGGTGGCCGGGTTGCGGGAGCTGGCCCGGGTCTGCCGGCCGGGTGGGCGCCTCGCGTTGTTCCATCCGGTCGGGCGCGCGGCACTCGCGCGGCGGCAGGGCCGGGAGCTGACCCCGGAGGACCTGCGCGCCGAGCCGAACATCCGCGCCGCCCTCACCGCGGCCGGCTGGCGCCTCGACACCATCGACGACGGCGCGGACCGCTACCTGGTCCTGGCCACCGCGAAGGGGTGACCGCTCCGGGGCGCGTGACCACCCGGCACCGGGGACGCGCCGGTAGTGGGGGAGTCAGGTGGTGTGCTCGGCCGGCCGAACGGCCCGGCACCGCAGAAGCCGCTCAGCGGCGCGCCTGCGCCGGAGGCACCCCGTACCGCCGCCGGTAGGCGGCCGCGAAACGGCTGGCGCTCGAGAAGCCCCAGCGGGCCGCCACCTCGCTGACCGTGCACCCCGACGAAGCCAGGTCCGCGTCGGCGCGTTGCAGGCGGATTCCCAGCAGGTACTCGGTCGGGCTGCAGCCCACCCACTGCCGGAACCCCTCCTGCAGCCGCCGGACGCTGGTGCCCGCCACCTCCGCCATGTCGCCCGCCGTCCAGGCTCGTCCCGGGTCGTCGCGCAGCCGGTCCAGCACGCGGTTGATCGCCCGCGGGCGCGGCACCGGGCCCGCGCCCGCCTCGGGGCACCCGGCCAGCAGGAAACTCGCCGCCAGCGCACCCGCCAGCTGCTCCCGCACCACCTCCCCGAGCATCCCGGGCTCGTGCAGGTTCGCCGCCAGGCCGCCCACCAGCTGACGCCAAGCGCGGCCCTGCCCGGCGCCCAGTTCGAGCTGGTCGGGCAGCTCACCACGCAGCGTCACCCGGTCACCGCCCAGCACCCGCTCGGCCTCGCGGTCCAGCCACGCGCTGTCGAACTTCACGCCCAGCACCGTGCAGGTCGCGTCCCAGTGGCTGATCAGCGACGGCGTGTCGGCGCGGAACACCGTCGCCTGCCCGGCCACCGACACCACCGGCCCGTGCCTGCCACGGCTTTCCAGGTGCCCGGTCAGCGGCATGTTGACCTCGTACGCGCCCGGGTACTCACACCCGATCCGCACGTCGGCGCCCCACCCGACATGGCCCACCAGCACCGGGCCCAGGTCCAGCGTGCGCAGCGTCAGGCGCGGGTCGCGGCCACCGCCGAGCGGCCGCAGCTCGTGCGGGAAATAAGCCTCCGCCACCTTCCGGGAGGCCTGGTGCCAGTCCCGGGGCGGCGCACTACGCCGTGCGGGCATGCGCAGGAGGCTACCAGAGACGCACGTCACGAACCGGCCGCGCGATCCGTGCCGTCACCGCGCGAAGCGTGTCGCCGCGCGGGTCAGCGCTGCCTAGCCTCCCGTGTCATCCCGGACGACGATGTGGGAGGACACCGCGATGACGACGACCGAACGGCCCGACCTCGCCTGGCTCGACGAGGTCACCATGACGCAGCTCGAGCGCAACCCGTACGAGGTGTACGAGCGGCTGCGGGCGGAAGCTCCGCTCGCCTTCGTGCCCGTGCTGGGCTCCTACGTCGCCTCGACCGCCGAGGTCTGCCGCGAGGTCGCCACCAGCCCGGACTTCGAGGCCGTCATCACCCCGGCCGGCGGCCGCACCTTCGGGCACCCGGCGATCATCGGCGTCAACGGCGACATCCACGCCGACCTGCGCTCCATGGTCGAGCCCGCCCTGCAGCCCGCCGAGGTGGACCGCTGGATCGACGACCTGGTGCGGCCCATCGCGCGCCGCTACCTCGAGCGGTTCGAAAACGACGGGCACGCCGAACTGGTCGCGCAGTACTGCGAGCCGGTCAGCGTCCGCTCGCTCGGCGACTTGCTCGGCCTGCAGGACGTGGACTCCGACAAGCTGCGCGAGTGGTTCGCCAAGCTGAGCCGCTCGTTCACCAACGCCGCCGTCGACGAGAACGGCGAGTTCGCCAACCCCGAGGGCTTCGCCGAGGGCGACCAGGCCAAGGCCGAGATCCGCGCCGTGGTCGACCCGCTGATCGACCGGTGGATCGAGCACCCCGACGACAGCGCCATCTCGCACTGGCTGCACGACGGCATGCCGCCCGGCCAGACCCGCGACCGCGAGTACATCTACCCCACGATCTACGTCTACCTGCTCGGCGCGATGCAGGAACCCGGCCACGGCATGGCGTCCACTTTGGTCGGTCTGTTCAGCAGGCCCGAGCAGCTGGAAGAGGTCGTCGACGACCCGGCGCTGATCCCGCGGGCGATCTCGGAGGGGCTGCGGTGGACCTCGCCGATCTGGTCGGCCACCGCCCGCATCTCCACCAAACCGGTGACCGTCGCCGGGGTCGACCTGCCCGCCGGGACGCCGGTGATGCTGTCCTACGGCTCGGCCAACCACGACACCGGCAAGTACGAGGCCCCTTCGCGGTACGACCTGCACCGCCCGCCGCTGCCGCACCTGGCCTTCGGCGCCGGCAACCACGCGTGCGCGGGCATCTACTTCGCCAACCACGTCATGCGCATCGCGCTGGAGGAGCTGTTCGAGGCCATCCCGAACCTGGAGCGCGACACCCGCGAGGGCGTGGAGTTCTGGGGCTGGGGCTTCCGCGGCCCGACCTCGCTGCACGTCACCTGGGAGGTCTGAGGTGACGTTCGCGGTCAGCGTCGGCGGCAGGCGGGTCGAGTGCGCCCCCGGCCAGACCCTGCTCGAGGCGTTCCTGCGCGGCGGGGTGTGGATGCCCAACTCGTGCAACCAGGGCACCTGCGGCACGTGCAAGCTCAAGGTGCTCACCGGCGAGGTCGACCACGGCGCCGCGCCGGAGGACACCCTCAGCCCCGAGGAGCGCGCCGCGGGCCTGGCGCTGGCCTGCCAGGCCCGGCCGCTCGCCGACACGGAGGTCAGCAGCGCCGCCGACGCCGGGCGCGCCACGCACCCGCTGCGCGACCTGACGGCCACCGTGCTGGAGGTCGCCGACATCGCGCGGGACACCCGCCGGGTGCTGCTGGGCCTGTCCGAGCCGCTCGCGTTCGAGGCCGGGCAGTACGTCGAGCTGGTCGTGCCGGGCTCCGGTGCGCGGCGGCAGTACTCGCTGGCCAACACGGCCGACGAGGACAAGGTGCTGGAGCTGCACGTCCGGCGCGTGCCCGGCGGGATCGCCACCGACGGCTGGCTCTTCGGCGGGCTCGCCGCCGGGGACCGGGTGGAGGCGACCGGCCCGCTCGGCGACTTCCACCTGCCACCGGCGGAGGAGGACGACGGCGGCCCGATGGTGCTCATCGGGGGCGGCACCGGGCTGGCCCCGCTGGTCGGCATCGCCCGCACCGCGCTGGCGCGGCACCCGGAGCGGGAGGTGCTGCTGTACCACGGCGTGCGGGGCGCGGCGGACCTGTACGACCTCGGCCGGTTCGCCGAGATCGCCGGGCGGCACCCGGGTTTCCGGTTCGTGCCGGTGCTGTCGGACGAGCCGGATCCGGCGTACCGCGGCGGGTTCCCGACCGACGCGTTCGTCGAGGACGTGCCGAGCGGGCGCGGCTGGTCGGGGTGGCTGTGCGGCCCGCCGGCGATGGTGGAGGCGGGTGTGAAGGCCTTCAAGCGGCGCCGGATGTCGCCGAGGCGGATCCACCGGGAGAAGTTCACGCCGGCCTCGTGAGGGGTTCCAGGGTGACGGCCGTGGTGTCGCCCGGCTGGAGGCCCTCGGCTTCCCGGACGGCGCGCTTGACCGGCAGCACGTAGCAGCCGCGCGCCTTGTCCGGGAAGACCGAGGTCGTCCAGGTGGTCGCGCCGACGCGGACGCGCACCCGCACCGATCCGAAGCCCTGCCGGCTGCCTTCGGTGAGGTCGCTGATCTCGTCGGAGGCGCCGGCGGGCAGGCTCACGAACGTCCAGGTGTCGGCGCGCCGCACGTCCCACACCCACAGTTCGGCGTCGAAAGCGATGTTCACGCGGTCAGACTGCCACGGGGCACCGACAGTTTCGGGGCCGCGGCGCGCGGGCGATCGCTCAGGCCTTCGCGGGCAGGGCCCGGGCGTAGGACACGCCCCGTTCGACCCATTCGCCGAGCTGCTCGGGAGTCCGGACGGCGGCGGGGCCGACGCGCAGCCAGCCGCGCATCTCGCGCCCGCGCATCACCATCGGCTGCACGTCCCCGCCGAGGAGCCGCTCACCGTCGTCCGGCTCGACCCGCACGAGCAGCCCACCGCCGGAGGCCGCGGCGAGGGCCATGTTGCCGTGGACGAGGAACCCCAGCCCGCCGAACATCCGCTTCTCGCTCATGCCGTCCGCGCCGGACAGCAGATCCCGGACCCGGTCGGCGAGTTCGTGGTCGTAAGCCATGCCCGAGTATGGCCGGTGCGCCCCCGTGGCCGCCGGATGTGCGGCACGCGGGAGAACCGCACGGCCGGGCTTCGGTCGCGGCGGCAGATCGCCCCGGGACGGGCGTTCCGGCGTCCGCTCAGCGCGGGTCGACGCGCCGCGGGTCAGCGGCGGCGGGGCTTGCCGCGCCGGCCGCCTTTCGCCGCGCCCCGCGGCTGGTTCCGGCGCGGCGCGGGCTTGCGCTCCTCCGCGGGGCGCTTCGCCTTGGGTTGTTTCGGCATGGGTGGCCGGCCGCGCGTGCTGTTGACGGTCCGGCCGCGCACGATGCCGATGAACTGCTCCATCAGGTCGGTCGTCTCGTCTTCGAGCCAGGAGAGCGCGACGCGCGACTGCGGGGCGTCGGTCAGCGGCCGGTACGTCAGGTCGCGCCGGTGGTGCAGCCGGGCGAGCGACTGCGGCACCACCAGGACACCCACGCCGGCCGCGACGAGCTGGATCGCGTCGGCCGTCGTCGCGGGGCGCTCCAGCGCGGGCCGGCCCGGCGGGTGCTCCCAGCCGAGGGTGTCGTCGAGCGGGTGCAGCACCAGCTCGTCGGCCAGGTCCTCGCCGGTGACGTCGTCCGCGGCGGCCACCAGGTGGTCCTTCGGCACGACGACGACCGTCGTCTCGGTGTAGAGCGGGATGGCGTGCAGGCCGCTCCGGTCGGTCGGCAGGCGCAGCAGCACCGCGTCCACCGCCCGGTCGCGCACCCGGTCCGCCGCCGCGTCGGCGGTGACCTGCACCAGGTCCAGCGGGATGTCCGGCGTCCGCTCCTGCCAGATCCGCACCCACTTGCCGGGCGTCACCCCCGGGACGTACCCGAGGGTGAAGGAGGTCGGCTCTGTCACCACGCCAGGTTACCGGCCGTGACCGCGGTCGTTACCCTGGACCGCATGACGTCGCAGAAGACTCCCCAGACGATGAAGCCCGCGACGGCGGCCAAGAAGCTGGGCGTGTACCTGGAAGCCACCCCCGCGGAGTTCCAGGAGGGTGTCGTCTCGCGCGACGAGCTGAACGCCCTGCAGGCCGACCCGCCGGAGTGGCTGCGCGAACTGCGCCGCAACGGCCCGCACCCGCGGCCGGTGGTCGCGGCGAAGCTGGGCGTGTCCATCGGCGGGCTGGCCCGGGCCGGGATCACCGAGCCGCTCACCACCGAGCAGATCGACGCGCTGAAGGCCGAGAACCCCGAGTGGCTGCAGCACGAGCGCGCCACCCAGGCCGAGGTGCGCAAGGAGGCAGCGCGGCTGAAGAAGCAGAAGTAGGCGCCGCGGCCGGTCTCCCCGATACGGGAGGCCGGCTTTTTTCGCGCCCGTTGACGCAACCGTTCGGTTGCCATAGTGTGGCAACCAACGAGTTGCAACAGGAGGCGTCATGGCATTTCCGGATCGCATCGAGCGGGTCGTCGAGCTCGGCCACCCGCCGGAGACGGTGTGGGCCGCGCTGACCACCGCCGAGGGGCTGGGCACGTGGTTCGGCCAGAAGGCGTCGATCGACCTGCGGCCGGGCGGCGCGGCGGAGCTGAAGTGGGACGACGGGTCCCGCCAGGACCTGCGCATCGAGCGGGTCGAGGAGCCGCGCGTGTTCGGCTTCACCTGGCGGATCTACGGCCTGCCCGAGGACGACCCGCGCCGGACCTACGTCGAGTTCACCCTGGAACCGGCCGGGCGCGGCACGCGGCTGACCGTCGTGGAGACCGGCTTCGCCCAGCTGCCCGGTGGCGCGCACCGCGAAGCGTTCGACGGCAACAACCGAGGCTGGGCCCGTGAACTGGGCGAGCTGGCCGCCTACCTCGATGCGGCGTGACGCCGAGGCCGTCGCCGAGCAGGTCTTCGCCGCGCTGGCCGATCCGACGCGGCGGGCGATCCTCGCCGAGCTGGCCGCGCGGGGGCCGGCCACGGCCACCGACCTCGCCGGCCGGCTGCCGATCACCCGGCAGGGCGTCGCCAAGCACCTGGCCCTGCTCGCCGACGCCGGTCTCGTGACCGCCGAGCCGGGGGAGCGGCGCCGCGTCCGCTACCACCTCCGGCCGGCGCCGATGCAGGTGGCGCAACAGTTCCTCGCCGCACTGGCCCGCGACTGGGACGACCGGCTGGGGAAACTGCGCGATCACCTGGGAGGTACCGCATGATCGTCCGATGTGGAAGGTGGAGAATCCGATGAGGACACCCCCGATCGTCTCGCGGCCGGAGTGGGAGGCCGCGTGGCGGGAGCTCCTGGTGAAGGAAAAGGAGCTGACCCGCGCCAAGGACGCGATGGCCGCCGCGCGCCGCCGCATGCCGTGGACCGAGGTGGACCGGGAGTACCGGTTCGACGGGCCGGACGGCCCCACGACCCTGCTCGGCCTGTTCGACGGCCGCCGCCAGCTGATCGTCTACCGGGCGTTCCTCGAACCCGGCGTGCACGGCTGGCCCGGCCACGCGTGCGTCGGCTGCTCGATGGTGGCCGACCAGGTCGCGCACCCCGCCCACCTCAACGCCCGCGACACCACGCTGGTGTTCGCCTCGCGCGCGCCGCAACCGGACATCGAGCGGGTCAAGGCGCGGATGGGCTGGACGATGCCCTGGTACACCATCCTGGACGACTTCGACAGCGACTTCGGGGTGGCCGAGTACCACGGCACCAACGCCTTCATCCGCGACGGCGACCGCGTGTTCCGCACCTACTTCGTCAACAACCGCGGCGACGAGGCGATGGGCGGCACCTGGAGCTACCTCGACATCACCGCGCTCGGACGGCAGGAGACCTGGGAGGACTCACCCGAGGGCTACCCGCGCACGCCGCCCTACGAGTGGTGGCACTGGCACGACGACTACCCGGCCTGATCCGGTCGCGCGGGCAGGAGCGGCCGGCGCTCCCGACGGTGGGGTCGGAAACCTGCCAGACCGCCCGCGCCCCGGCTGCTGGACTGGTGCCCGGATGATCGACCACCAACCGGGCGAGGAGTCATGGCGGCAGCCACCACACACGACGCCGGACGCGGCGGCACCGGCGTTCACCCGCTTCCGGCGTGGCGGGGCCGCGTCGCCGTCCTGTCGGTGACGATGGGAATCTTCGTCATCGTCACCACCGAGATCCTGCCGATCGGCCTGCTGACGCCGATCGGCGCCGCGTTCGCCGTCTCGGACGGCACCACCGGCCTGATGATGACCATGCCGGGAATCCTGGCCGCGATCGCCGCCCCGGTCATCACCGTCGTGACCGCGCGCCTGGACCGCCGGCGGATGCTGTGCGCCTTCCTCGCGGTGCTGACGGTGGCGAACGTCGTCGCGGCCGCCGCGCCCGGCTACTGGGCCGTGCTGGTGTCGCGGGTCCTCGTCGGGGTCACCATCGGCGGGTTCTGGGCGATCGCGTCCGGGCTCGCCGAACGCCTCGTCCCGCCCCGGTCCGCGGCGCGGGCCACCGCGGTGATCTTCTCGGCGGTGCCCCTCGGTTCGGTGCTGGGCGTCCCGGCGGGAACCTTCCTCGGCGACCTCTCCGGCTGGCGCACCGCCTTCGTCGTCCTGGCGGTCCTCTCCGGCGCGGTGCTCGCGGCACTGGCCGTGGTCCTGCCCCCGCTGCCGCCGCTCCGGGCGACCAGCCGGGGCGTGCTGACCGCCGTGCTCGGCCGCCCGGGCACCCGCGCGGCCCTGCTGGTGACGGTCCTCGTGGTCCTGGCGCACTTCGGCGCCTACACCTACGTGCGGCCGTTCCTCGAGCAGGTGACGGAGGCGTCCCCGGCGGCCATCACGGTCGTGCTCCTGATCTACGGCACGGCCGGGATCGCCGGCAACTTCCTCGCCGGTGCCGGCCTCCCGCGGTATCCACGCGTGGTCTTCGGAGTGAGCGCGGGGCTGCTGGCGGCCGCGACCACGCTGCTCCCGCTCGCCGGGACCTCGCTCGCGGGCGCGGTGGCGCTCCTGGTCGCGTGGGGCCTGGCGTACGGGGCCGTTCCGGTCGCCTCGCACACGTGGTTCGCCCTGGCGGCACCCCGCGCGGCGGAAGCGGCCTCGGTCCTGTTCACCGCGTCCTTCCAGGCCACGATCGCTCTCGGCGCCCTCGCCGGTGGTTTCGTCGTGGACCGGAGTTCCGCCTCGGCCGTCATGGTGTGCGGCGGGCTCACCGCGGCTGCCGGTGTGGTGGCCATCGCGGCGGGGGGCGCGCGATCCCGCTCCAGCCCGGCATGATCGACGGCGGTGTCACGGGCTGAGGGTGCCCGCCTGGTCCGCGGTCTCCGCGTCGGCGTCGTCGTCGGCGACCCACTCCAGCAGGTCGCCCGGCTGGCAGCCGAGCACCCGGCACATGGCCTCCAGCGTGGAGAAGCGCACGGCCTTCGCGCGGCCGTTCTTCAGCACCGCGACGTTCGCCGGGGTGATGCCGACCCGCTCGGCGAACTCGCCGACGCTCATCTTGCGCTTGGCGAGCTGGACGTCGATGCGCACGACGATCGGCATCAGATCACCGCTTCCATGTCGGTCCGCAGCGTGGTGGCCTGCCGCAGCAGCGCGCGCATCACGACCATCAGCAGGCCCGCCACGGCGACCCCGACCACCATCAGGAACAGCAGCAGCGGGAGGCCGGGGTCGTCGGCGCGGAAGCCGACGTACAGGAACACCGCCACGAGCGCGAGCCACCCGGCGGCGATCGCCCCGACGATCACGTTGACCCACCGCATCGACCCCGCGCTGAAGATGCGGTCCTTCCGCACCATCGTCAGCAGCCGCCACATCGCCACGATCACCACCTGGACGCACAGCACCCAGAACACCGTGACGGCGGTGGCCGGCCACCGGAGGTGGGCGAGATCGGGGTTCTCCCGCGCCATGTGCGCGAACTGCCCGGGCAGCGACATCACCTGGAGCAGCACGAGGATCCCGAACAGCGCCACGAGGAGGATCCGGAGGAGGGGGACGACCCAGCGTTCAGCGAACATGCACCGAGTATCGCTCGATATCTATTGAAAATCAATTGGTTTCTGTCGACTGGTGGCACGTCGGTTACTCACTCACGCACTATTGACCCACATGGTGGGTTCATGTTCATATTGTGGCGAACAGTGCAACGTGGCACGAGCGACGGGACAACCGCATGTCAGACACGGCAACACTGATCAACACCGGGGTCACGGTCGCGGCCATCGTGGTGTTGATCGTCCGCTTCCGGCTCAACCCGGTCATCGCGCTGGTGCTCGGCTCCTGCTACCTGGGGCTGTCCACCGGGCTCGGCGTCGGCAAGACCGTGGAGGAGATCACCACCGGCTTCGGTGACGTGATGGCCGAGATCGGCCTGCTCATCGCGTTCGGCGTGCTCATCGGCGCCATCCTGCGCGATCTGCGGGCCATCGAACGCCTGGTGGACAAGCTGCTGACGGTGTTCGGCCCGCGCCGGATCCCGTACGCGATGGCCCTGACCATCGCCACTGTCCTGCAGTCGATCTTCCTCGACGTGCTGCTGGTGATCTCCGGTCCGCTGGCCAGGGGCATCGGCAAGCGGCTCGGGCCGCGCGGGGTCGCGCGCATGGCCACGGCGCTGGCGATCGCGCTGGAGTGCGGCATCGTGTTCACCGTTCCCGGCGTCGGCGCGCTGGCCCTGGCCGGCCTGCTGCACGTGCCGCTGGGCAAGTACCTGCTCTTCGGTCTCGTCGTGATCATCCCGACGGTGACGATCGCGATCGCGATCATGTCGGTGCTCTTCGCCCGCGGCTGGTGGGACCCGGCCAAGGACGAGATGGCCGACGAAGCCGTGGCACCGGAAGCGCCGCGGGGCGGCCCGGGCACCGTGGCCGCGCTCGACCTGCGCAAGCCGCCCGCCCTGCCGGTGGTGTTCAGCCCGCTGCTCGGCGCGCTCGTGCTGATCGCCACCGGCGCGGTGGCCGAGATGCTGGCGTGGTCGAACCCGGTCGTGGCGTTCCTGTCCAGCCCGGTGGTGGCGCTGCTGCTCGGGCTGGTCGGCACCTGCCTGATCGGGCGGCGGTACATGGGCCAGCCCGCGGTGGAGTCCGCGCTCGGCTCGGGCCTGCGCGACAGCGGGCAGATCCTGCTGCTCAACGGCGTCGGCGGATGCCTGGCCGCGGTGCTGGCCGCGGCCGGGCTCGGCGACATCCTCGGCAAGTACTTCTCCGCCAACACCTGGGCCCCGCTGCTGCTCGTGTGGCTGATGGCCGCGGTCCTGCACATCGCGGTCGGGTCGGTGACGATCTCCGCGATCACCTCGGCCGGCCTGCTCGCCCCGATCGCCCCGTCCCTCGGGCTGGACCCGGTCCTCATCGCGCTGGCCGCGGGCGCCGGATCGCTGTTCATGGTCCACCTGACCAGCAACACGTTCTGGCTGCTGCAATCGCTGCTCGGGCAGACGACGCGCGGCGCGCTGAAGACCGTCTCGGTCGGCGTCTCGGTCGCCTCCGTGGTGGCGCTGGGCCCGATCCTGGCCCTCAACCTCGTCCTCTAGACACGGAAAGGTTCCGATGGACACCGAACACGCACACCTGCCGCTGCGCGGGATCCGCGTCCTGGAGCTGGGCAACTACATCGCCGGGCCGACCGCCGCGCGGCTGCTGGCCGACCTGGGCGCCGAGGTGATCAAGGTCGAGCGGCCCGGCCGCGGCGACGAGCTGCGCGGCTGGCGGCTCTACGCGGGCACGGTGTCCATGCTGTTCCACACCGTCAACCGCAACAAGAAGTCCATCGCGGTCGACCTGCGGACCGCGGCGGGGCGGGACATCGTGCTCGGCCTCGTGCGCCGGTGCGACGTGGTGATCGAGAACTTCCGCCCCGGCACGCTGGAGAAGTGGGGCCTGGGACCGGCCGAGCTGGAACGGGCCAACCCGGACGTCGTGCTCGCGCGCATCTCGGCGTTCGGCCAGACCGGGCCGCTGGCCGGCCGGCCCGGGTTCGCCGCGGTGGCCGAGGCGATGGGCGGACTGCGCAACCTGGTGGGGGAGGCCGACCGGCCGCCGTCGCGGGTCGGGGTGTCCATCGGGGACTCGATCGCCGGGCTGTACGCCGCGTTCGGGGTGATGGTCGAGCTGTACGAGCGCGCCGTGCTGCCGAAACGGCGGCCGCTGCGTGAGCGGGTGGTCGACGTCGCGCTGCACGAGGCGGTGTTCTCGATGATGGAGTCGCTCGTGCCGGACCACCTCGCCTACGGGGTCGAGCGGCAGCGCGTGGGCGGGCGGATGGAGGGCATCGCGCCCAGCAACGCCTACGAGTGCGGCGACGGCACCAGCGTGGTGATCGCGGGCAACGGCGACTCGATCTTCCGCCGTTGCATGCTCGCCATCGGCCGCCCCGACCTCGCCGGCGACCCTGGGCTGGCGGACAACGCGGGCCGCTGGGCGCGGCGCGACGAGCTGGACGAGGCGATCGGGGAGTGGACCCGCGGCCGCGACCGGGACGAGGTGCTGAAGGTCCTCGACGAGGCCGGGGTGCCGGCCGGCCCGATCTACACGGCCGCCGACATCTGCGCCGACGAGCAGTACCGCGCCCGGGCGATGATCCAGCCGCTGCCCGTCGACCCGGGCACGGGGGAGGAGGTGCCGATCGGGTTCCCCGGGGTCGTGCCGGTGATCGGCACCGAGTCGCTGCCGCTGCGCACCCCGGGGCCGGAGCTCGGCGAGCACACCGCGGAGATCCTGCGCCTGCTGGGCCGGAAGGAGGCCGGGAATGACTGATCTGCGGGACGTGACGTTGCGGGACGGCCTGCAGCTGACCGGGAAACCGCTGCCGACCGCACGCAAGGTCGCGGTGATCCGGGAGCTGCTGGCCGCCGGGGTGCCCAGCATCGAGATCGGTTCGATGGCGCGCCCGGACCTGGTGCCGCCGCTGGCCGACACGCTCGACGTGATCCGGTTGCTGGAACCCGGAGAGCTGGCGCGCTGCTGGGTGTGGGTCGCCACGCCGCGGCACGTCGAACGCGCCGGGGAGGCCGGTGCGGTGAACTTCCAGTACTGCCTGTCCGCATCCGATGCGCACAACCGCGCCAACCTCGGACGCTCCACTGAGGACAGTCTCGCGGCGATGCCCCGTGCGGCGTCGGCGGCGGCCGCCGCCGGTGGCCGTATCCAGCTGTGCATCGCCACGTCGTTCACCTGCCCGTTCGACGGCGCGGTGCCGGAGGATCGGGTGCTGGCGATCGCGCGCGACCCGCGGGCCCAGGGCGCCGGGGACATCGTGCTGTGCGACACCCTGGGACAGGCCGTGCCCGCGCAGGTGACCAGCCTGGTCGCCCGGGTGGCGGCGGAGACGCCGCCGCGCCGCATCGTCTACCACGGGCACGACACGTGGGGCCTGGGGGTGGCGAACACGCTGGCCGCCATCGCGGCCGGGGCGTCCGAAGTGGATGGTGCGCTGGGCGGGCTCGGCGGGTGCCCCTTCGCGCCCGGCGCCAGTGGGAACGCGTCCACTGAGGACCTGCTCTTCGCGGTGCGGCCGCCGTGGCTCACGCCGTCGTCGTTCGCGCGGATCGTGCGGTTGTCCGGCGATCTGCTGGACGAGCTGGGGGAGCCGAACCGGTCGCGGGCCGCGCAGGGGGCCCGCACGAGCGCGACGGCGTTCCCGTGGGCGATCGGCGAGCGGCTCAGCCCGGGTGGCGGCCGCCCAGCGCGCGGGTGATCCGTTCCGCGTGTTCGACCAGCACGTCCACCCAGTCCAGGCACTTCTCGTACGGCATGCGCATCGTCGGGCCGCTCACCACCAGCGCGCCGACCAGGTCGGCCGCCGAGTCGAACACCGGCGCGGCCAGGCCCGAGGCGCCGTCCACGCGCTCGCCGACCGTGATCGCGTAGCCGTCGGCCGCGGTCTGCTTGATCAGGCGCCGCAGCTCGTCCCGGTCGGTCACCGTGCTCTCGGTCAGCTGGGGCAGGTCCTCCCGCAGCACCTCCTCGGCCAGCCCCGGCGACCACGCCAGCAGCACGCGCCCCGGCGACCCGACCGTGATCGGCGCGATCTTGCCGACCGACATCTCCCGCCGCAGCGCGTGCCGCGTCTGCGCGACCGCGATGCACACCCGGTGGTGCCCCTCCGCGCGGAAGAAGCACGCCGTCTCGCCGGTCGCGTCGCGCAGGTCCTTCAGCACCGGGTTCACCACCGACAGCACGTCGAGGTCCTTGCCCGCCGCCGCGCCCCAGTAGGCCATCCGCACCCCGAGCCGGAACCCGTCCCCGGCGCGGTCGAGGAAACCGTGCGCGACCAGGTTCGTCACCAGCCGCTGCACCGTCGACTGCGGCAGCCCCGTCTTCTGCTGCAGCTCCCGCAGCGTGAGCGAGGGCTGGTGCAGGGTGAACGCGTCCAGGATGTCGACGATCTTGCCCAGCACGAGCAGCGGACGCGGACCGCCCTCGCCGTCCGCCCTGCGCTCGTCCGCGGTGCCCATACGCCGAAAATACGGCACCAGCATCAGACCGGCGTGCAATCGGGCCGGTCGGTCCAGTTCGTGCCGCACAGGTACAGGGTGATCGGCGCGGTGTAGCCGTAGCGGGCGCCGAGCGCGTTGTACCCGGTGACGTCCACCCGCCCGGCGACGTAGTGGTCGGTGGCGGTGCCGACCGCGGTGTCGGTGTGGCCGGCCGGTGGGGCGCCGGTGTCGTCGGCGATGCCCCAGAAACGGCCCAGGTGGTAGGCCGAGCAGAGGTTCACGTCGAGGAGGTAGGCGCCGGCGGTGCCGCACTGCGTGGCCTGCGTGCCCGGGTCGATCGGCTGACCGTGGCCCATCCCGGTGATCTGGAAGTACTCGACCGCGCCGCCGTAGATCCGGTGCGGATAGCCCGCGACCGTGTCGCTCACCTCCGGCGTCTGGTCGGTGCCCGCCAGGTTGGTCCACTGCTCGACGAGTTCGGTGGCGTTGCGCGGGGCGACGGTCGTGTCGGCGGTGCCGTGCCAGATCGACACCCGCGGGTGCGTGCCGGAGTGGTCGGCCGCGGCGCGCACCTTGTCGCCCCACTGCGCCGGGGCCTGGTCGGTCCCCGGGTTCATGCAGCTGAACGCGGTGACGGCGGAGGTCGCGCACCCGTACGGCAGCCCGGCGACGATACCGCCGCCGGCGAACACGTCCGGGTAGGTGGCGAGCATGACCGCGGTCATCGCGCCCCCGGCGGACAGCCCGGTGACGTAGGCCGACGAGGCACCGAGGTCGGCCTTCGTGCGGTCGACCATCTGCTTGATCGACAACGCCTCACCCGAGCCGCGGCGGGTGTCGGCCGGTTCGAACCAGTTGAAGCAGCTGCTGGCGTTGTTGGCGGAACTCTGCTGCGGGAACACCACCGAGATCCGCCACTGGTCGGCCAGTTTCATCCAGCCGGTGCCGGTGGCGTAGCCGGCCGCGTTCTGGGTGCAGCCGTGCAGCGCCACGACGACCGGGCGGCCGGCGGGCAGCCCGTCGGGGGCGTAGCGGAACATGCGCAGGTTGCCCGGGTTCGAGCCGAAGCCGGTCACCTCCGCCGGCCCGGCGGCCTGCGCCGGCGGTGCGAGGCCCAGCAAGGCCAGGACGAGCGTCAGCAGGGCGGTCAGCGCGCGGCGCATCGGCACACCTCCACGTCGAGGTCGGTTCCGGTGCCGCTGATGGTAAGAACCACGCCGTCGCGGGACCGCGTTGCCGGGCAACACAATCGGCGAGCCGGTCATGGTGCCCGTCACCACCGCGAATACCGCGGTTTCGGTGGCGCGACCGGTTCGTTCGTGCTCTGATACCGGATCATGGACCATCGGTGGCGGGTGCCCGGCTACACCGAGCTGGAGGTGCTCGGCACCGGCGGCTTCGGCCACGTCGTCCTGGCCAAGCACGAGACCTCCGGGCAGCTCGTCGCGATCAAGTACCTGCACGCGGAGTTCCTGGCCGACCCGGGAATCCTGGACGGGTTCCGCCGCGAGGCCCATCTGCTGCACGGCGTGCGCAGCCCGCACGTCGCGCGGCTGCACGAGTTCGTCGAACGCCCGGAGGGCGCCGCGCTGGTCATGGAGGCCGTTCCCGGGGTCTCGCTGCGCGTGCTGCTGGCCGCCGAGAAGACCCTGGCGCCCGAATCGGCTTTGGCCATCCTCAAGGGCTCCCTGCTGGGGCTGGCGGCCGCGCACGCCGTCGGCGTCGTGCACCGCGACTACAAGCCGGGCAACGTCCTGGTGTCGCAGGCGGGGGAGTCCAAGCTCGTGGACTTCGGACTGGCCACATTGGACGGACAGGCCGGGCTCGCCGCCGGGTCGCCCTCCTATATGGCCCCGGAACAGTGGGCGGGGCTGCCGGGACTGCCCGCCACCGACGTCTACGCCGCCACCTGCGTGTTCTTCCAGTGCGTCACCGGGCACCGGCCGTTCGAGGCGGACACCACCGAGCGGTTGCGCGCGCTGCACCAGTCCGCGCCGGTGCCGACGGTGGCGGTGCCCGAGCCGCTGCGGGCGCTCATCGCGCGCGGCATGGCCAAGGACCCCCGGCAGCGCCCGGTCACCGCCGACGCGTTCGTGGCCGAACTCGAAGCCACCGCGCGCGTCGCCTACGGCCCGGACTGGGAAAGCCGCGGGTGGAAGCGGCTCGCCGCACCCGTCGCCGCCCTGACGGCCCTCACCCCGCTCGCGCTGCTCGCGACCGCCGGAACCGCGGCCGCCCCGCTGACGGCCGCCGCGCCGGCCGGAGCGGGGATCGCGGCCACGACCATCGGCAAGGTGGTCATCGGTGTTCTGGTGACCGCGGTGCTCGCCGTCGGCGGATTCCTGGTCTACCAGCAGTTCGACGATCCGCCGCGGCAGGCCGCCCTGAGCGTGGACATCGAGACCACGGCCGGCACCGACCCCGCGCTGCCGATCACCTACGACCTGCAGTACCCGCGGGTGACCGGGCACCCCGACGCCGCCGTGCAGGAGCGGATCAACGCCGCGCTGCGGTCGCCGGCCGACGAACGCCTGCGCTCGCTGCGGGAGGGACTGTCCCGCCCGGACATCCTGCCCGACTTCCTCAGCCGCGGCGAAACCGTGGGCGTGCGGACCACCGCGGTCGTCGCCCTGCGCACCGACCGGCTGCTGTCCGTGCGCTACGACCACGCGCTCGACTCGGATTTCCTGTCCCACACCAGCTGGCGGTTCCCGGAGAGCGTCACCGTCGACCTGGCCACCGGGCGGGTCCTCGGACCGCGGGACGTCTTCCGCGAGGACGTGCTGACCGCGCAGGGCATGGCCACGCTGACCGAACGGCTGGTGGCGCGCTCGGCGCAGGGGTTCTGCCGCCGGGTCAGCGTCAGCGGGCCGGGTGCGCCCGCGTCGATCGACACCGCGGACACGCCCGCCGTCGGCGACCACGTACCGGCCGCGGACCTCGTGTTCACGCATGCCGGCGTGGATTTCCTGGTGCTGTACTCCGAACTCGGCTGTACCACCGCCGCCGGCCAGGAGACGATCACGCTCCCGTACGCGGAGATCACGGACCTGCTGCGGCCGGAGCTGCTCGCGATGCTCGGCCGCGGCGCCGGTGTCCCGTCGTCCTTCCCGGCCGCGGACGACGGCACCTACACCAACGCCCGCTTCGGGTTCACCGCGCTGGTGCCCGAGGGCTACCAGCGGCAGCCCTACACGCCGCCCGGTGGCGACGGCATGGAGTTCACCGACCCGAGCCTCGGGGCGACGATGACCGTGTGGGGAGCCAACAACACCGCCGGCCACTCCACCGCGGACGTCCTGGCCGGGGCGGCGGAGGACATCCGCGCCGAAGGCGGGCAGGTCACGGCCCAGCGCGTGGAAGGCGAGCTGTACACGATCTCCGGCTACCGCGGCGACGGCCGCATCTTCTACGAACGCGGTTTCGTCGGCCCCGGCTCGACGGCCACGCTGCGGTGGGTCTACCCGCGCGCGGCCAAGGACGCGCTCGACGGGCCGGTCAGCCGCACGGTGAAGACCTTCCGCGCCGGGGACCTCACCCGGCCGCACTGAGCCGCCGGGCGGGCCCGTCCGCGGGCGCGGTCACCGAGCCGTCCCGCGCGCGAGGATGGCCCGCGCGCGCAGGATCACCGGCCGGTCCACCATCCGGCCGTCGTGGACACCGACCGACCCGTCGGTGGCCGAGGCCAGCACCTCCTCGGCCCACCGGACCTCCGCCGCCGAGGGCGTGAAGGCGTCGTTGACGAGCGGCACCTGGCGGGGGTGGATGCACAGCTTGCCGGTGAACCCCAGCTCGGCCGCGTGGGCGAGATCGTCCCGCAGCACGGTGTCGGCGTCCAGGACCGTCGTGACCCCGTCGACCGGCGCGCCGCATCCGGCCGCGGCGGCGGCGAGGACCACCGCGGAACGCGCGTGCTGCAGCGCCGCGTGCGAGGCGGGGTCGACCCCGAGCTGGGCCGCGAGGTCGATGCTGCCGAACGCGGGCCGCACCACCGCATCGGCCCGGCACACCTCGACCGCGCTCGCGACACCCAGCGCGGTCTCGATCAGCGGGATCAGCGCGGCGCCGGACCTGCGTGCGATCGCGTCGAGCACCGCCCGGTCCTCGGCCTTGGGCACCATCACCGCGGCGGCCCGGCCCGCGACGGCGGACAGGTCGTCGCCGGACCACGGGGTGCCGGGCGCGTTGATCCGCACCACCGCCCGTTGCCCGTCGTCCAGCCAGGACCGGACGTGCTCACGGGCGTCGGCCTTGCGGTCCGGGCCGACCGCGTCCTCGAGGTCCAGCACGACCAGGTCGCACCCGGAGGCCGCGGCCTTGGCGAACCGGTCCGGCCGGTGTCCCGGCACGAACAGGAAGCTGCGGGCGCCGGCGAGCGGATCGGTCATCGCGCGCTCCGCACGGCTCCGGTCGCGGTCTGACGCCCGTGCACGTCCCGCACCGCGGTGGTGGTCTGGTCCTGCTCGGTGACCGCACCGGCGATCAGGCCCTGGTGGTCGAACAGCGGCGACACCAGCCGGTAGCCGAACTCCAGATCGCCGCCGCGGCCGGTGGCGCGGGCGGCTTCGGCCATCGCGAGAGCCTGCAGGGGGCCGTGGGTGAGCAGGCCGGGGTAGCCCTCGACGTCGCGGGCGTAGTCGCGGTCGTAGTGGATCCGGTGGGCGTTGTAGGTCAGCGCCGAGAACCGGAACAACAGGGTGGGGGACACCTCGATCGCCCGTTCGCCCGGCCCGGCCGGCACGATCGTCTCGCTGTCCGCGGCGGGCAGGCCACCCGACGTGGCCGGCCGGTACACGATGTCCTGCTGCTCGTCGACCACGATCCGGCCGCCCTGGGAGATCCGGTGCTCGACCACCACGAACGTCAACGGCCCGGACCGGCCCTGCTTGTCCCGCACCGACAGCACCCGGGTGCGCCGCGTCGCCGGCTCCCCGCACCGCAGTGCCCCGCGGGTCCGGACGCGGCCACCGGCCCACATGCGGCGGCGGCCGGGACCCGGCGGCGCCGGGACGCAGTTGCGGACCGGGTGCCCGTCCGGGCCCAGATCGGCCTGGGCGGGGCGTTCCAGCAGGTACAGCCAGTGCCACAACAGCGGCAGGCCCTCGCCGCGGTCGAGGTCCGGCACCGGCGCGTCCAGCAGCGCGCCCAGCGCCCGCGCGGGCTCCGGCAGCAGCACCTCGGTGCGCTCGACGATCTCCGACATGACCTTCCTGCTCAGATCCGGTTCCGGTTGACGAGCTGACGGGCGATCACGGTGCGCTGGATCTCGTTGGTGCCTTCCCCGACGATCATCAGGGGCGCGTCGCGGAAGTAGCGTTCGACGTCGAATTCGGTGGAGTAGCCGTAGCCGCCGTGGATGCGCACCGCGTTCAGCGCGATCTCCATCGCCGTTTCGGAGGCGAAGAGCTTGGCCATGCCGCATTCCAGGTCGGCGCGCCGGCCGGAGTCGTAGCGGCGGGCGGCGTGGTGCACCAGCTGACGCGCCGCCTCCAGCTTCGTCGCCATGTCGGCCAGGTAGTTCCCGATCGACTGGTGCTGCCAGATCGGTTTGCCGAACGACTCCCGCTGCTGGGCGTAGCGCAGCGAATCCTCCAGCGCGGCGCGGGCCACGCCCAGGGCACGGGAGGCGACCTGGATGCGCCCGATCTCCAGCCCGCGCATCATCTGCGCGAACCCCCGTCCCGGCACACCGCCCAGCACCGCCGAGGCGGGCACCCGCATGTCGTCGAACGCGAGCTCGCAGCTCTCCACGCCCTTGTAGCCCAGTTTCGGCAGGTCCCGGGACACGTGGAAGCCGGGGCCCTTCTCGACGAGCAGCACGCTGATCCCGGTGTGCGGCGGGTCGGCCTCCGGGTCGGTCTTGCACAGCAGCGCGACCAGGCCGGAGCGGCGGGCGTTGGTGATCCACGTCTTGGACCCGTTGACCACGTACTCCGCGCCGTCCCGGCGCGCGGTCGTGCGCAGGGCCTGCAGGTCCGAGCCGCCACCGGGCTCGGTCAGCGCCATGGTGGCGCGCAGCTCGCCGGTCGCCATCCGCGGCAGGTAGCGGTCCTGCTGCTCGGCCGTGCCGTGGTCCATCAGCAGCTTGGCGACCACCGTGTGGCCGCCCATCGCGCCGGCCAGGCTCATCCAGCCGCGCGCCAGCTCTTCGGTGACCGCGGCGTAGCACGGCGCCGACACCGCCGCCCCGCCCCACGGCTCGGGGATCGCCAGCCCGAAGATGCCCATCTGCTTCATCTGATCGATGAGCTTCTCCGGATAGGTGCCGGCGTGCTCCAGTTCCCGCACCACGGGCCGCACCTCGCGGCCGACCCACTCGCCGACCGCCGCGACGATCGCGGCCTCGTCCTCGGTCAGGCCGTCCATCCGGTGTCCTTCCTGGGTTGCGTCGTGGTCACTACCGCTCACCTGCCGCAGCGGACGCTATTCTATAGAATCTGTTCCCGGGGATAGGATGTGGCCAGTTTTCCGGCACGGAGGCGGGGGCATGGGTGCAGCGCAGGGCCGCGGGAGCAGCCCGCGGCGCACGTCGTTCGGCGACAAGCAGCAGCTCAGCGAGAAGGTCGCCGCCTACATCCGTGAGGGCATCATGGTCGGCCAGTTCCGCGCCGGCGAGTACATCCGGACCGAACGGCTGGCCGAGGAGCTGGGGGTCAGCCCCACCCCGGTGCGGGAAGCGCTGATGCTGCTGGGCAGCGAGGGGTCGGTGCGGTGGGAGCCGCGGCGCGGGTACCGGGTGGTGCCGCTGACCACGCGGGACGTCAGCGACCTGTTCCGGGTGCAGGCGTTCATCGCGGGCGAGCTCGCCGCGCGCGCCGCCACCGAGCTGCGCGACGACGAGCTGGATCTGCTCGAGGAGACCCAGGCCAAGCTGGAGCAGGCCGAGCGGGACGGCGACTTCGAGCTCGTCGAGACGCTCAACTACCGGATCCACCGCACCATCAACAAGGCGTCGGACTCGGCGCGGCTGGCCGTCCTGCTCGGCGTCACCGTGAACTACGTGCCGCTGGGCTACTACGCCTCGATCGAGGGGTGGTCGTCGGCCTCGGCCCACGACCACAGCGCGATCTTCCAGGCCCTGCGCGCCCGCGATCCGGAGGGAGCCCGCCGGGCGATGTCGGCGCACATCGAGCACGTCGGCGGCCAGCTGGTGGACCACCTGCGCCGGCGCGAAGTGCTCAGCTGACGGTTCTCGTGGCGACGGCGACCAGGTACTCCCAGTCGCCGGCGAAGGTGCCGTCGGTGGCGAGGTTGTTGTCCTGCGCGAGGGTGACGAGGTCGGCGCGGAACGCGTCCCGCCCCTCCTGGGTGAGGCGTTGCGCGGCCAGGTGCGTCGGGCCGTAGTGGGTGAGGAAGAAGTCCGTGACCCGGTCGCCCAGCAGCTCGCGCACGGTCTCCTCGGTGCCCCACCGGGTGGGCGGCAGGGCGCCGGCCGGTGGCGGCGCGTGCCGGCCGACGATCGCGAGCAGTGCGCCGATGGACCCGGACGGGGTCCAGCCGGCCAGGCCGATGGTGCCGCCCGGACGGCAGACCCGGACCAGTTCGCCGGCGGCGCGCTGGTGGTCGGCGGTGAACATGACGCCGATGGCGGACAGGACGACGTCGTACTCGCCGTCGGCGCAGGGGAGGGCTTCGGCGTCGGCTTCGCGGAAGCGCACCTCCAGCCCCTCCGCCTCCGCGCGCCGCCGGGCGACCTCGAGCAGGGCGGGCACGTAGTCGATGGCGGTGACCCGGCAGAACCGCCGCGCCGCCGCGAGCGCGACGTGCCCGGTTCCGGTGGCGACGTCCAGCACGCGCGCACCGGGCCGCGGATCCACCGCGGCGCACAGCGTTTCCGCGAGCGGGACGGTCAGCCACGCGATGCGGCCGTAGTCGCCGCAGGCAGAGCGAGATCAGGTCATCGTCACGGAGAAGCCGGTCACGGTGAAGCGGGCCGGGGCGCCGTTGGTGGAGCAGAACTCGATGCCGTAGCCGATCTGGTTCACCGTCGGGTCCGGTGGGACGTACCCCCGGCCCACCGCCCAGTCGATCATCGCCTTGATGTCGATGCTGCCGGAGAACTGGGTCGATCGCGCGACGAACGCGAGGTAGCCGTCGTCGTGCCACACGTCGTAGGTCACGCCGCCCGCGGTGTAGGTGGTGACCACGTCCCCGGCGGGCACCTGGTGGTGGTTCTCCGTCCACACCATCAGCTCCGTCACGCCCGGCCCCTGGCCGACGCCGTTGAGCCAGATGTCGTAGGCGACGTTGTAGATCCCGGTGCCGGGCCCGCGCCCGGCGAAGGTGGAGGTGATGGTCGAGTAGTCCGACAGCGGTGCGCCGTCGAGGTCGTTGATGTCCTTGTGCACGTTCGGGTACGTCTTCACCGACGTCGTGCCGGGCTGGGTGGACTCCACGTACCAGTCGTCGTGGGAGCAGGCGTAGAGGGTCTGCGGACCGGCCTCGGCCTGGTTCCACATGTTGTTGTGCACGTAGTAGCCGCCGACGGACCAGCCGCCGTTCGGGTCGCTGGTGGTGAACACCGGGTCGGCGCAGGTCGTGCTGGCGGCGGAGACCGTGGTGCCGGCGGTGGTGGTCAGCAGGAGCAGGGAAGCGGCGAGCAGCACCGCCGGCCTCGTGCGTGTCATGTGCGTCTTCCCCAACCTGTCGGGTGGTCCCCCAGCCGACGGTCGGAAAGTAGCACGGATGACGGTGAGATCGCCGCCATGTCACCCGCGACGGTGTTCGGCCTCCAGGCGTTCGGCCTCCTCGCCGCCGATGGCCTCGCCGCGGGCCACCAGGCCGGCCACGTCCGACAGCGGGATCTGCTTGAGCACCAGCGACAACGCGAACGCGATCCCGATGAACGGCAGCAGGTACCAGAACACCGGGGCGAGCGCGTCGGCGTAGGCGGTGACCACCCCGTCGCGCACCGGCTCGGGGAGCTGGTTCAGCGCGGCCGGGTCGAGGGTCGCCGTGGTGGCCGAGGCGTCCGCGGCCGAGGCGCCGGCCGCGGTGAACACGCCGTTGAGGTTCTCCGTCAGGCGTGTGGTGAAGATCGTGCCGAACACGGCCGTGCCCAGCGCCGCGCCGACCTCGCGGAAGTAGTTGTTCGTGCTCGTCGCGGTGCCGATCATCGCGGCGGGCACCGCGTTCTGCACCACCAGCACGACCACCTGCATGATCAGCCCGAGCCCGGCGCCGAACACGAACAGGTACCCGCAGATCAGCCAGATCGGCGTGTCCGCGGCGAGCGTGGTCATCAGGACCATCGCCACGGCGGTGAGGACGGTGCCGAGGATCGGGTAGATCCGGTAGCGCCCGGTCTTGGTGATCGCCGACCCGGAGACGATCGAGGTGCCGATCAGGCCGGCCATCATCGGCAGGAGCAGCAGGCCGGACGCGGCCGCCGAGGTGCCCGACGACATCTGCAGGAACGTCGGCACGAACCCGATCGCGGCGAACATGCCCAGGCCCAGCGCCAGCCCGATCGCGGTGGCGTTGACGAAGATGCCGTTGCGGAACAGGCTCAGCGGGATGATCGGGTCCGCGGCGCGTTTTTCCGCCACGACGAACGCCACCGCCGACACGAGCAGCCCCAGGCCCCACGCCCAGGTCTCCAGCGCCGCCCAGCCGTGGTCGGAGTCGCCCCCGAAGTCGGTGAAGAAGATCAGGCACGTGGTGGCCAGCGACAGGAACACCACACCGGCCAGGTCGATCGGCTGGGTCGCCTTCTTGCTCGGCAGCGTCAGCGCGACCAGCGCGATGACGAACGCCGCCACGCCGACCGGGATGTTGATGTAGAACGCCCACTGCCAGGTGAGGTGGTCGACGAAGAACCCGCCGAGCAGCGGGCCGCCGACGGCGGACAACCCGAAGACGGCGCCGAGCGGGCCGAGGTACTTGCCGCGCTCGTTGGCGGGCACGATGTCGGCGATGATCGCCTGGGACAGGATCATCAGCCCGCCGCCGCCGAAGCCCTGCAGCGCGCGGAACACCACGAACACCCAGAAGTCGGTGGCGAACGCGCAGCCGACGGAGGCGAGGGTGAACAACGCGATCGCGACGAGGAACAGCCGCCGCCGGCCCAGGACGTCGCCGAACTTGCCGTAGATCGGCATGACGATCGTGGTGGCGAGCAGGTAGGTGGTGGTGATCCACACCTGGTGCTCGACGCCGCCGAGGTCGCCCACGATCGTCGGCATCGCGGTCGCCACGATCGTCTGGTCGAGGCTGGACAGCAGCATGCCCGCGATGAGGGCGCTGAAGATGATCCAGATCCGTCTCTGCGTCAGCAGCAGCGGGGCGGGCGCGGTGGTCGTCATGACGTCCGTTCGGGGTCGGGGGACAGGAGGGTGCGCGCGGCGTCCAGCCGGCGCGTGAGGAGGTCGGCGAAGGGCGTGGTGCTGCCCTCGGACACGAATTCGCGGACGGCGGCGCCGGCCAGGGCGCCGACGACCTGCACGGCGGTCGCGGCGCGCACGTCGCCGCGCGGCAGGCCTTCCCGCCGTTCGACCAGCTCCACATCGGACTGTTCGTCGCGCAGGAGCTGCTCGAGGAACTTGGCGAGCAGCCGGGGTTCCCGTTCGACGGCGGCCTGCACCTCGCGGCAGTTCTCGACCGTCATGTCGGCGCGTGCCCAGCGCTGCGCCGTCAGCCGGGCGAGGTCGTCGAGCAGGGGGGCGGTGCCGTCGAGGAAGGCGGCCACGAGGTCCTCGTCGTCGCGGTGCGCGGACCGGCCCAGGACGGCGTCGTCCTTGGTGGCGAAGTAGTTGAAGAAGGTGCGGCGCGAGATGCCGGCGCGCTCGCACACCTCCTCGACGGTGAAGCCGGTGAGGCCCCGCTCGGCGGTGAGCCGGCGCGCCACGGTGGTCACCCGGGCGGCGGTGGCGGCCATCCGCTCGGAGCGGCCGGTAGGTGCACTATTCATGTCATAGTGCATTGTTGCACTCTCACGGTGGGAGTGCAAAGGCGGGTCTTCCCGAATGGCGGATTGCGTGGTCCGGGTTCAGTTGACGTACCGCGCCCGAACACGGGCGCACGGTGCCGAAAGGGCTCATGCCATGACCGCTGGCCTTCCCGCGTTTCCCGCCGCCGACGAACGACCGCTCGACACCTGCCTCCGTCTCCGCGAGATCGCCCCGGTGGTCCGCGCGGAGTTCCCCGGCGGCGTGCCCGCCTACCTCGCGCTCACCCACAACGCGGTCCGGGAGATCCTCGCCGGGGACAACAGGACGTTCGCGCGCGATCCGAAGCACTGGCCCGCGCTGCACGACGGGTCCATTCCGGCGGACTGGCCGCTGCGCAGCATCGTCCAGGGCGACCACCTGTCGACCAAGGACGGTGCCGACCACCGGCGGTTGCGCGGCCTGGTCGGCAAGGCGTTCACCCCGGCGCGGGTGCTCGACCTGGAGCCGCGTATCCAGCAGCTCGTCGACGAGCTGCTGGACGGGGTCGTGGCCGCGGGTGACGGGGTCGACCTGGTGCCGGCCTTCACCGAGGTGCTGCCGATGTCGGTGATCTGCGAGCTGTTCGGCGTGCCCGGGCCGGAGCGGATGCGGTTGCGGAAGTGGACCGCCACGCTGCTGGCCCACACGACCCCTGCCGTTGAGGCGTTCGCGACGCAGAAAGCCCTCATGGCCTACCTGCGGGAACTGGTGGAGCGGAAGAAGGCCGAGCCCGGCGACGACCTGACCACCAGCCTGGTCCAGGCCCGCGACGAAGGCGACGAGCTGACCACCGACGAGCTCGTCGGGGTGCTGTGGCTGATGCTCATCGCCGGGCACGAGACCACCGTGCACCTCCTCGGCAACGCCGTCATCGCGCTGTCGCAGCACCCGGGCCAGCTGGAACTGGCGAAGCGCGAACAGCGCTGGGCCGACGTCGTCGAGGAGACGATCCGGTACCGGCATTCGGTGATGATGACCAGCTTCCGCTTCACCCTCGCGGACGTGACCGTCGCGGGCGTCGACATCCCCAAGGGCAACGCGGTCGGGGTGGTCTACCAGGCGTGCGGGCTCGACCCGGAGGTGTACGGCGAGACGGCCGGGGAGTTCGACATCAGCCGCGAGCAGGGCGCGAACCTGGGGTTCGGCCACGGCCCGCGGTACTGCATCGGCGCGCCGCTGGCGCGCCTGGAGAGCAGGCTGGCGCTGGCCGCGCTGTACCGGCGGCTGCCCGATCTGAGCCTGGCCGTCGATCCGGACGACATCCCGTACTCGCCGTCGTTCTTCACGATCGGCCCGCTGTCGATCCCGGTGAACCTCGGCCTGCCGGGCTGACCGGACGGGGGGCGAGGCGACTCGCCCCCCCGTCCGCGGCCGTCAGTCGTTGCCGGCTTCCAGCGCCGCGTGGTCGAGCAGCTCGACGTCCTCGGCGCTGGCGCCGCGTGAGGCGATCACCTCGCCGCCGCCCTCGGTCATGGCGCCGATCAGGCCAGTCGAGGCGGCCTGGGCGGCGCCGACCAGCCCGGGCTGCTGGGTGCCGCCGGTGCCGACCATGCCCAGGCCCGCGTACTGCTCCAGGCGCGAGCGGGAGTCGGCGATGTCCAGGTTGCGCATGGTCAGCTGGCCGATGCGGTCCACCGGGCCGAACGCGGCGTCCTCGGTCCGCTCCATCGACAGCTTGTCCGGGTGGTAGCTGAACGACGGGCCGGCGGTGTCGAGGATCGAGTAGTCCTCGCCGCGCCGCAGCCGCAGCGTGACCTCGCCGGTGACGGCCGTGCCGACCCAGCGCTGCAGCGACTCGCGCAGCATGAGCGACTGCGGGTCCAGCCAGCGGCCCTCGTACATGAGGCGGCCCAGGCGGCGGCCCTCGTTGTGGTAGCTGGCGACCGTGTCCTCGTTGTGGATCGCGTTGAGCAGCCGCTCGTAGGCGGCGTGCAGCAGCGCCATGCCCGGGGCCTCGTAGATGCCGCGCGACTTGGCCTCGATGATCCGGTTCTCGATCTGGTCGGACATGCCCAGCCCGTGCCGGCCGCCGATCGCGTTGGCCTCCAGCACCAGGTCCACGGCGGAGGCGAACTCCTTGCCGTTGATCCGCACCGGGCGGCCCTGCTCGAAGGCGATGGTGACGTCCTCGGCGGGGATCTCGACCTCGGGGTCCCAGAAGCGGACGCCCATGATCGGCTCGACCAGCTCGATGCCGGCGTCGAGGTGCTCCAGGGCCTTGGCCTCGTGGGTGGCGCCCCAGATGTTCGCGTCGGTCGAGTAGGCCTTCTCGGTGCTGGCGCGGTAGGGCAGGTTCCGGGCGGTCAGCCACTCCGACATCTCGGTGCGGCCGCCCAGTTCGGTGACGAAGTCGGCGTCCAGCCACGGCTTGTAGATGCGCAGGGCCGGGTTGGCGAGCAGGCCGTACCGGTAGAAGCGCTCGATGTCGTTGCCCTTGAAGGTGGAGCCGTCGCCCCAGATCTGGACGTCGTCCTCGAGCATCGCGCGCACCAGCAGCGTGCCGGTGACCGCGCGGCCCAGCGGGGTGGTGTTGAAGTAGACGCGGCCGCCGGAGCGGATGTGGAAGGCGCCGCAGGCCAGGGCGGCCAGCCCCTCCTCGACGAGCGCCTCCCGGCAGTCGACCAGCCGCGCGATCTCCGCGCCGTAGGTCTTGGCCCGGCCCGGCACGGAGGCGATGTCGGGCTCGTCGTACTGCCCGATGTCGGCCGTGTAGGCGCAGGGGACCGCCCCCTTCTCGCGCATCCACGCGACCGCTACGGACGTGTCGAGGCCCCCGGAAAAGGCGATCCCGACACGTTCACCGACAGGCAGAGAGGTGAGCACCTTGGACACGAGGACAGTATATGCATGGCGATGCATGGTCATGCAAAGGGGGCGGGGGTGTTCCCGGCCACGCGGATCAGCCGGCGGAGGAGGTCCCGGGCCAGCCGGCCGGCGAAGCCCGGTGCCGCGCCGCTCAGGTCGTTGCTGATGCGCTGCTCGTCCACGCCCTCCTCCTTCGCCGCGGCATCGTCTCACGAAGAACGGCTGCCGCGGGCGGAACGCGCTAGTCCTCGCCCGCGGCGGTCGGGATATCGTTCGCCGCCGCCCAGGCGGCCACGTCCTGCCGCTGGATCGCCGCCGCCATCAGGTCCGGGAACTTCTCCGGCGTGCACGCGAACGCGGGGATCCCGAGCGCCGCCAGCGCGGCCGCGGTGTCGTGGTCGTAGGCGGGTGCTCCGTCGTCGCTCAGGGCGAGCAGGCACACCACCAGCACGCCGTCCGCCTGGAGCGCCTGCGCGCGCTGCAGCATCTCCTCTTCGTTGCCGCCCTCGAAGAGGTCGCTGATCAGCACCAGCACCGTGTCCCGCGGGGCGTCGATCCGGGTCTGGCAGTACGCCAGCGCCGCGTTGATGTCGGTGCCGCCGCCCAGCTGGACGCCGAACAGCAGCTCCACCGGGTCGGCCACCGACTCGGTCAGATCCGCCACCGCGGTGTCGAACGCGACGACCCGCGTCCGCAGCGACCGGATCGACGCCAGCACCGCCCCGAACACGCTCGCGTACACCACCGACGCCGCCATCGACCCGCTCTGGTCCAGGCACAGCACGATCTGCCTGCTCACGCTCGGCAGCCGCCGCCCGAACCCGACCAGCCGCTCCGGCACCACGGTGCGCTGCTCGGGCTGGTAGTGCTTCAGGTTGGCCAGGATCGTGCGGTTCCAGTCGATGTCGCCGTGCCGCGGCCGGCTCGTGCGGTTGGCGCGGTGCAGCGCCCCGCTCACCGCCTGCCGCGTCGGCTGCGCCAGCCGCTTCTCCAGGTCCTCGACCACCTTGCGCACCACCGCCCGCGCGGCCTGCCGCGACCGCTCCGGGATGGCCCGGTTGAGCGACAGCAGCGTGCCCACCAGGTGCACGTCGGGCTGCACCGACTCCAGCATCTCCGGCTCCAGCAGCAACTGCCGCAGCCCGAGCCGTTCCATGGCGTCGCGCTGCATCACCTGCACCACCGAGCTGGGGAAGTAGCCGCGGATGTCGCCCAGCCACCGCGCCACCCGCGGCGACGACCCGCCGAGCCCGCCCCGGCGGTCCTTCTCCTTGTCGTACAACGCCTCCAGCGTCGCGTCCCGCCGGGTGTCCACACCGGACAGCGACACGCCGGTGCCGTCGGCGTCCTGCCCGCCGAGCATCATCCGCCACCGCCGCAACCGATCGGTCATCCCAGCAGCTCCAGGATCCGCGGCACCACCAGGGCGGCCCGCTCGTGGTCCAGCGTTTCGTCCGCCGCCCGCACCCCGGACGCGCCGTCGCCGCGGTCGAGGCGTTTCACCCGCAACCCGATCTCCCGCCGCTCCGGCGCGGTGAACTCGGCGAACGTCCGGCGCAGCAACGGCAGCAGGTGGTCGAACACGTCCTCGCTCACCCCGGTGGCCCACCGGTCGACGATCTCCAGCAGCTCCGGCTCGTGCACCATCAGCGCCGCCTCCCCGGACAGGAACCCCTCCAGCCACCCCGCGGCCTGGGTGGCGTCCGCGGCCAGCGACAGCTGCCGGGACAGCCGGTCACCGGCGTCGGACACATCGAGCAGCCCGGCGTCCAGCAGCAGCCGCACCGCGCGGCCGGCGATCACCCCGGGCACGCCGAGCCGGTCGGCGACCGTCCGCAGCGCGCCGTACCAGACCTCCCGCAGCTCCCGCTGGTCGAGCAGCCCGATCCCGCGCTGCACGCTGTCGAGCAGCTGCCGCACCTCACGCCCGGCCTCGTCGTCGAGACCCGCGCACGCGGCGGGCAGCCCGACCGCGATGCGCGTGACCACCCCGGTCAGCACCCGCTGCACCAGCTCGGTGTCGGCGCGGCGCACGTTGCCGTAGCGGCGGACGCGCGCCATCGGCTCGACCGCCGCCATCAGCCGGGTGGTGTCGTGCTGGCGCGCCGCCCGCTCGTCGAGCGCGGCGAGCGCCCCGGCCAGCGCGTCCGGCAGGTCCGCGGTCAGGGTGTCCTCGACCAGCGCGCTGAGCTCCGCGATGTCGGCCCCGGCGGTGATCTGCCGCCCCACGGCCGTCGCCGCGGATTCGATCGTGGTGCCGTGCCCGCTCGCCTCGATCAGCGCCACCGCCAGCTCCGGCCGCCACTGGAGCACCCAGGATTCGCGGAACGTGCCTTTCGTCCGGGTGGTCTCCGCCGGCTCGCCCCACCGCACGCCGAGCAGCAGGAGCCGGTGCAGCAGCTTGCTGCGTTCCAGGTGCGTGGGCGTGCGCAGGTCCAGTTCCAGCGGCTGCTCGGCCGCGCTCTGCTTGAGCCGCAACCGTTTCCGGGTCGCTTCCAGGTCCTTCGCCAGCGGCACCATGGGCGTCTCGGCGGGCACGCGGCCGAGGATGTCGCCGACCAGCAGCTCGCGGGCGACCAGCCGCATCGGGACGTCCGACCCTCCACACAGGACGGACTGGCACGCCTCCAGCACCTCGGGCAGCCCGGGGTGGGGCCGGTTGCGCAGCACGGCGAGCGCGTCGGCGAGCCGGACGGCTTCGATCACCGCGGCCGGGGACACGTCGTGCTGCTCGCGGCCCAGCAGGTGCGCCACCCGCACCAGCCACCGGCGCACCGCCTCGTCCCGGGCGGTGGTGAACAGGTGGTGGTACCAGCCGGGGGAGGCGATGCCGGCGCCGTAGCCGCTGGCCAGGGCCAGCCGCGACGACGTCCACGGTACCCAGGTCGCGGCGACCTTCGTGGTGCGCAGGCCCTTGAGCAGCCGGTTGTCGGCGGCCTGCGACGGGAACTCCGGCGGCACCAGCACCGGCGCGTGCCAGGCCCCGCACACCACCGCGATGGTCCCGGCGCCGGCGCGGATGACGCCGCGCAGCACCCGCCGCATCGCGGCCTCGCGCCGTTGCGTGCGCAGGTCCGGCACGTGCCCTTCACGCAGCGCGCGCATGGCGTCGAGCAGCGCGTCGAACACCTCCAGCCCGTGGTAGCGCAGCTCGACCGCGTCCTCCCACCACCGTTCCGGGTCGTCGTACCCGGCGGCCGCGGCCAGCGTCGCGATCGGGTCGACCGGCGGTTCGGCGGCCGGGTCGTCGGCGTCCTCCAGCGCCAGCGCGACGTTCGCGGGCAGGTCGAGGAACCGCACCTGCCGGCCGTGCTCCAGCGCCCACCGCAGCGCCACCCACTCCGGGGAGAAGACCGCCATCGGGTAGAACGCGGCGGTGGCGGGCTTGTCGGCCGCGTACACCAGCCCGGCGACCGGCGGCCGCATGCCCGCCGCGGCGGCGAGCGGGGCGACCGCGTCCAGCTCCGGCGGCCCCTCGATCAGCACGACCTCCGGATCGAGCCGGCCCAGGGCGTCGGCCACCGCGCGGGCCGAACCCGGCCCGTGGTGGCGGATGCCGAGGACGTGGACGGTCACACCAGTTCCCGGCACGCGCGGTAGAGGTCGGACCACGGCTTGCGCTCGCGGACCACGGTCTCCAGGTACTCCTGCCACACGATCCGGTCCTGCACCGGGTCCTTCACGACCGCGCCGTGCAGCGCGGCCGCCACGTCGTCGGCGCGCACCACGCCGTCGCCGAAGTGCGTGGCCAGCGCGATCCCGTTGGTCATCACCGAGATCGCCTCGGCCGTGGACAGCGTGCCCGACGGCGACTTGATCCTGGTGCGGCCGTCGGTGGTGACCCCGTCGCGGAGCTCGCGGAACACCGTGACCACGCGGCGGATCTCGTCCACGGTCTCCGCCCCGGCCGGCAGCTGGAGCGACCGGCCCAGCTGCTCGACGCGCAGGCGGACGATCTCCACTTCGGACTCGGCGTCCTCCGGCAGCGGCAGCACCACGACGTTGAAGCGGCGCTTGAGCGCGGCGGACAGGTCGTTCACGCCGCGGTCGCGGTCGTTGGCGGTGGCGATCACGTTGAACCCGGCCAGCGCCTGCACCTCGCTGTCCAGCTCCGGGATCGGCAGGGTCTTCTCGCTGAGGATCGTGATCAGCGCGTCCTGCACGTCGGAGGGGATGCGGGTCAGCTCTTCGATCCGCGCGATGCCGCCGGTCTCCATCGCGCGCAGCACCGGGCTGGCGACCAGCGCCTTGGGCGAGGGGCCCTCGGCGAGCAGGCGCGCGTAGTTCCAGCCGTAGCGGATCGCCTCCTCCGCGGTGCCGGACGTGCCCTGCACGAGCTGCGTCGAGTCGCCGGAGATCGCCGCGGCCAGGTGCTCGGACAGCCACGTCTTCGCCGTGCCGGGCACGCCCAGCAGGAGCAGCGCGCGGTCGGTGGCGAGCGTGGCGATCGCGACCTCGACGAGCCGCCGCGCCCCGAGGTACTTCGGCGTGATCGGCGTGCCGTCCGGGGCTTGTCCGCCCAGGACGTAGGTGGCGACCGCCCACGGCGACAGCTTCCAGTTGGGCGGCCGGGGCCGGTCGTCGGCGGCGGCGAGCGCGGCCAGCTCGCCGGCGTGCTGCTGCTCGGCGTGTGCTCTCAGCACATCCGTCATGTGAACTCCTGCAGGATGGTCGCTCGGATGGTGAGCGCGTGGGCGATGCCGCGCAGGGTGCGCGCGGCGGGGTTGCGGTCGGTGCCGAGGCTCAAGAGCCAGTTCTCGACGGCGGCGAGCGCCGCGGGGTGCAGGTGCTCGGCCATGGCGCGGGCGGCCAGCCGCAGGACGGCGTCGGCCTTGCCGGTGCGCAGCCGCCCGACGATCTCGGTGGAGAACGCCGCCGGCCACGGCCCGGGCGCGGCGGCGAGCAGCGCGCCGAAGCGGGCGTCGAGTTTCTGCCGGCCGCCCAGGATCTCGGCGGCCACCTCCGGGGTGAGCGCGGTGATCAGCTCCGGGGTGGGCTGGTGGCGGGCGAGCGCGGTGAGCCAGTCCTGGTCGCGCTGGCGCAGCGCGGCCTTCGTCCAGCCGAGGAGGACGTCGTGGTCCGCCGCGGCGATCCAGCGGGTGTCCCAGGTGGACAGTGGGGTGGCGGCGAGGATCTGGATCAGCCGGGACGCGGCGCGGCCCAGGCCGGGTTCGCGGTGGCCGGTGACGCCGTCGCGGCGGGCCGCCTCGTCGGAATCGCCGGGCAGGTCGAAGGCGCCGCCCCGCTGGTGGAGCGCCTGGGCGCGCGCGGCCATGCGGCGGGCGCGGGCCGAGCCGGGCAGGTGGTCGAGCAGGGCGGTGGCGGCCGCGCGGACGGTGGCGGCGCGGTCGTCGAGAGCGCGTTCGAGCAGGGGTTCGTCGTCGCCGGACAGGCCGGTGCGCAGGGTGTCCAGGAACGCGGCGCGGGTGGCGGCCGGTTCGGCGGCCCAGGTTTCCCCGACCAGGTCGCGGGCGCGGGCGGGTTCGGTGGCGCGCAGATCGGTCAGCAGCGCCACCCGCTCGGCGCGGGTGCCGGTGGCGAACCGCTCGGCCACCTCGCCGGGCGGGACGGTGGCCGCCCAGCTCCACGCCGGGTTGTGCCCGGCCAGCCAGGCGCCGCGCGGGCCGATGACCTCCCGGACGAGGCCGCGGGCGGTGGCGGTGGTCGTGCCGAAGCGGAGCAGCTCGGGCAGCAGCCGGTGGGGCGGGCGGCGTCCGGCGTCGCGGGCGGCGGTGAGCCAGTCGGTGGTGAGCGGTTCGGTGCCGGCTTCCAGGCGGATGGCGCGGGTGAGCAGCAGTTCCAGCAGCTGGGCGGCGGCCGGGGTGCACTCGGGACGGTCGTAGGGGGCGGCGGGTCCGGCTCGGGTGCCGCTGGCCCTTATACACATCTCCGAG